>JASLDQ010000155.1 GCA_030151505.1 Chromobacteriaceae bacterium | reverse complement strand
GTGTTCGGCAACTGGCTGTGCGATATGGCGGCCAAGGATCAGCGCCTGGTCGGCATCACTCCCGCCATGCGTGAGGGCTCGGGCATGGTGGAGTTCCACAAGCGCTTCCCGCAGCGCTATCACGACGTGGGCATCGCCGAGCAGCACTCGGTCACCTTTGCCGCCGGCATGGCCTGTGACGGACTCAAGCCGGTGGTGGCGATCTACTCCACCTTCCTGCAGCGCGCCTACGACCAGTTGATCCACGACGTGGCGCTGCAGAACCTGCCAGTGGTGTTCGCAATCGACCGCGCGGGCCTCGTCGGAGCCGACGGTCCTACCCACGCCGGCGCCTTCGACCTTTCCTTCCTGCGCTGCATCCCGAACATGACGGTGATGGCGCCGAGCGACGAGAACGAATGCCGGCAGATGCTCTATACCGCCTTCATGCTCGACACGCCGACCGCGGTGCGCTATCCGCGCGGCACCGGTCCCGGCGCGCACATCGACGTCAACATGAACACGCTGCCGCTCGGGCGCGGCCATGTGCGCCGCCGCGGCCAGGGCCGCGTCGCCATCCTCGCCTTCGGCAGCATGGTGTGGCCGGCCCTGCAGGCCGCCGAAGCCTTCGACGCCACCGTGGCCGACATGCGCTTCGTCAAGCCGGTGGATGCCGAGCTGATCCGCGAGCTGGCCGAGAGCCACGACTGTCTGGTGACGGTCGAAGAAAACGTGGTGATGGGCGGGGCCGGTTCGGCCTGCCTGGAAGCACTGGCGGCGCTGAACATCGCCAAGCCGGTGCTGCAGCTGGGCCTGCCGGACAGCTACGTGGAACACGGCGATCCGGCGCTGCTGCTGGCCGAATGCGGTCTCGACGCCGCCGGCATCGAAACCGCGATACGCGAACGCTTCGGCCTGTCGGGCACCGGCCGCTAACCCCGAGCCGCCTGTCACCGCAACGGCCGCCCGCGCGGCCGTTGCCATTTCCCCCGAGGAGACCTTGCCGATGAACTGGCTGGACCATATCGTCCGGATCGAAGGAACGCCCTACGCCACCCTGCCGCTGTTTCTCACCAGCCTCGGCATCGGCCTCATGCTGGGTGTCGAACGGGAGCGCAAGGCCAATGCCCGCGCCGGCATCCGCACCTTTTCCCTCACCTCGATGCTCGGCACGCTCAGCGCCATGCTGGCGGACCGGGTCGGCGAACCCGCGCTGCTGGCGGGCGGGCTGGCCGTCGTGGCCGCCTTCATCCTCAGCGCCTACTGGCGCTTCAGCAACGACGACGGTCCGGACGTCACCACCCAGATCGCGCTGGTATTCGGCTACGGGCTAGGTGCGATGGTGTGGTACGACATGGGCGAAATGGCGGTGGCGCTCGGCCTGATCGCCACGCTACTGCTCTACCTCAAGCCGGAGCTGTCCGGCTTCAGCCAGCGCCTGTCGCGCCACGACCTGATGACGCTGCTGCAGTTTGGCGCGGTCACCGGCATCATCCTGCCCATCCTGCCGGACCAGTCCTTCGGCCCCTACGCCGCCCTCAACCTGCGCGAAACCTGGCTGATGGTGGTGCTGATTTCCGGCGTGGGCCTGACCGGCTATCTGGCGGTGATGCTGATCGGCGAGAAGGCCGGCGCGCCGCTGATGGGCATCATGGGCGGGCTGACCTCGACCACCGCCACCAGCATGATCTACGCGCGCCAGGTCAAGGAAAGCCCGGAGAACCTGAATTTCTGCGCCAGCGTGATCCTGCTGGCCAATCTGGTGGTGTTCTTCCGCCTGGCGGTGGTCGCCGCCGTGCTGGCACCTGCCATCCTGCCCACCCTGCTGCCGGTGCTGGCGGCCGGTCTGGCCTGCGGGCTGGCCGTGCTGCTGTACCAGCGCTGGCGGCGGCCGGTCGGCAGCGCGGCGGTCTCCGGCACCGACTTCCAGCTGAAGAACCCGACCGAGCTGCACACGGCCCTGTTGTTCGGCGCGATCTACGCGCTGGTGACGCTGGCGGTGGCATGGCTTACCGACCTGTTCGGCAACGGCGGCCTGTATCTGGTCGCTCTGATTTCCGGCCTGACCGACATCGACGCCATCGCGCTCGCCACGCTGCGCCAGTTCGCCGGCGGCAAGCTCGACGCGCTGCTGGTGGCGGCCGCCTTCGCCATCGCCACCGCCTCCAACGCGGCGTTCAAGTTCAGCCTGATCGCCGGCATCGGCGGCAAGACGCTGGCCCGCCGGATCGCCCCCGCATTCGTGGCGATGACGCTCGGCATGTTCGCGGTGCTGCCGCTGATCTGAAAACCGTCATAGTTTCCGGCAATCCTGACGGTTGAAATGCTTTATATCCGACTTCTTTACTCAACTATTGCGCGCCCTATATACTTTCGCGTAGCCATGCAGAACAGGAACAGTCACTCGATGAACGTCAACGCCATTCCCGACGTGCAAAGCACGCCGGACACCCGCAACATCGCCATCAACAAGGTCGGCATCAAGTCGATCCGCCATCCGGTCAAGGTGGCCGACCGCTCTGGCGGCGTGCAGCACACGGTGGGCATGTTCAATATGTATGTGCACCTGCCGCACAACTTCAAAGGCACGCACATGTCGCGCTTCGTCCAGATCCTCAACGCGCACGAGCGCGAGATCTCGGTCGAAAGCTTCGAAAGCATCGTGCGCGAAATGGTGGAAAAGCTCGAGGCCGAATCGGGTTACCTCGAAATGAGCTTCCCCTACTTCGTCAACAAGACCGCACCGGTGTCGGGCGTGCAGAGCCTGCTCGACTACGACGTGACCTTCGTTGGCGAAATCAAGAACGGCGAATACAGCTTCAACATGAAGGTGCTGGTGCCGGTGACCAGCCTGTGCCCGTGCTCGAAGAAGATTTCCGAGCGCGGCGCGCACAACCAGCGCTCGCACATCACCATCAACGCCCGCACCAACGACTACGTCTGGATCGAGGATCTGGTCGACATCGCCGAAAAGCAGGCCAGCTGCGAGCTGTACGGCCTCCTGAAGCGCCCGGACGAGAAGTACGTGACCGAACGCGCCTACGACAACCCCAAGTTCGTCGAGGACCTGGTGCGCGACGTGGCCGCCGCCGTCCACAAGGACGCGCGCATCGATGCCTACGTGGTCGAGAGCGAGAACTTCGAGTCCATCCACAACCACTCGGCCTACGCGCTGATCGAGCACGACAAGACCCTGGCCTGAGCGATCCCCCGGCTCCGACCGACGCAACGCGGCCAAGACGGCCGCGTTGTCGTTTGAATGGCCGGATGCCGGTTCACTACCGTTCGTCGCACCGCCGACGCGTGCAACACTTGTTTACAACCTCGGCGGCGACGCGGCTGTTTTGCTTACATCCCGTTCCGGATAATGCGGGCATAGAACAAAGCAACAAGGAGTCACTGCACATGTCCGCGAAACACTTCATCGCCCTCACTGTCCTGGCCCTGGGCATCTCAGGCACGGCACTGGCCGGTTCAAGCACCGACGCCGCCATCGGCGGCGCGCTGGGCGGCGGACTGGGCGCCATGGTCGGCCACCAGCTGGGGGGACGTGACGGCGCCATTGTCGGCGGTGCGCTCGGCGGCGCCGGCGGCGCGGCGCTGAACACGCCGCGCGACCGCGAGCCGGAATACCGCTATCGCCATCGTCACCACGACAACGGCCGCCATCGCGGCTGGTACAAGCATCGCCACCACCACGACTGATCGCAGTGGCGGATACGGAGAAATCGTCATGATTGCAAAACGGATTGCCATTATCGGGTTGTTGCTCGGCGCGATCGCTCCCGCCTTCGCCGACGGCAACGCCGCGCTGGGCGGCCTGCTCGGCGGCGCGGTCGGCGCGGCGGTCGGCCAGCAGATGGGCGGACGCAACGGTGCGGTCGTCGGCGCCGCCATCGGTGGTGCCACCGGAGCCGCCATCTCGACCGAGCGCGAGCGGGAAGCCCGCTACGTCGACTACGACGAAGGCTATCGTCGCCCGCCTCCGCCGCCGGTCTACCGGGTCTACTCCCCGCCTCCGCCGGTTTACCGGGTTTATTCGCCCCCGCCTCCGCCA
>JASLDQ010000025.1 GCA_030151505.1 Chromobacteriaceae bacterium | reverse complement strand
GCCTTGATCGGCGCGTCGAATTTCTTCGAACTGGCCGTGGCCGCCGCCATCAGCCTGTTCGGTTTCGAGTCCGGCGCAGCCTTGGCCACCGTCGTCGGTGTGCTGATCGAGGTGCCGGTCATGCTGCTGGTCGTGCGTGTGGTCAACAACTCCAGATCCTGGTACGAACGCGCCTGAACGCGGGCCGCTCATGTCGAACATCACCATCTAGCCGGTGGTTCGTCACGGAACACCTGGCCAGGGGTGAAGGCGGTATCGTGCGAGCACAAGCGCAGCGGCTTTCTGGCCGTCGATGGCTTCGGCGCCGGCTTGGCCGGACTGAAGCTGCGCAGATGTCCAGCCGAACATCGTCAAGCTGGGCAGGGATGAGGGATGTATTCCGGCCGAGAAGCTGGCCTAGCCCGCGGGTGTGGCAAGCTGCGCATGACGCGTGGCGCCAACCCGGGTCGTGGCGGGCCTGGTTACGCAGCCACGGCCAGATCCCGTCCGGTCGTTCAGTGAGTCGGTTGCACTCTCGCCGTGTGCACCGTGATGCCGGTTCTGGAAAGAAATGTCCATTTCCTCAACAAAGCCGGCAAAAACCATTGCGCAGTGAATAGATTTACAATTCATAAACTTGATGCAAAGTAACGGTTGCAAGGAACCTTATCGCATGAAACACATCGCCGATATCCGCAAGGATTACGCCAGCCGGGAGCTGAACGAAGAGGACTGCCTCGCCGATCCACTGTCGCAGTTTGCACTGTGGCTGGACGAAGCGATCAAGTCCGAGGTGCCGGAGCCGACCGCGATGCTGGTGTCCACCGTGTCGCCCGAAGGCCGTCCGGCCGCGCGGGTGGTGCTCCTCAAGGGCGTGGAGGACGGCCACTTCGTGTTCTTCACCAACTACGAAAGCCGCAAGGGCCAGCACCTGACCGCCAACCCGGTTATCGCGCTGACCTTCTTCTGGCCGGAACTGGAGCGCCAGGTGAACGTCGAAGGCCGGGTCGAGCGCCTGCCGGCGGCGGCGTCGGACAACTATTTCGCCAGCCGGCCGTACAAGAGCCGGGTCGGCGCCTGGGCCAGCGAGCAGAGCCGCGAAATTGCCGGCAAGCACGTCGTGGCCGGCCGTTTCGCCTTGTTCGCGGCCAAATACGCGGTGCATGTGCCGCGCCCGCCGCACTGGGGCGGCTTCGCGGTCATCCCGGACCGGATCGAGTTCTGGCAGGGGCGCCCCAGCCGCCTGCACGACCGGGTGGTGTATCGCCTGCAGGAAAACGGCCAGTGGGGCAAGGCGCGACTGTCGCCATAAGCCCGTGCCGATCCGGCTCGCGCCAAGAAAAAAGCCCGGTGTCCAAAGGATACCGGGCTTTTTTCTGGCCGGATGGCGCGCGTCAGCGCAAGCCGTCACGCCGCGTCCAGATACGCCTGCGCCGCAGCCAGCGCCAGCGTCAGCAAGTCGCCGGTCTGGCAGTCGATCACCGTCAGGCCGTCCATCGAGCGCAGCCAGGTCAGCTGGCGCTTGGCCAACTGGCGGGTGGCCGCCACGCCCTTGTCGATGAAGCCGGCGGTGTCGATGTCGCCGTCCAGATATTCCCACGCCTGGCGGTAGCCGACGCAGCGCACCGACGGCAGGCCCGGATGCAGTTCGGGATACTTCGCCCGCAACTTTTTCACTTCGTCCAGAAATCCCGCCTGCAGCATCAGGTCGAAGCGCAGCGCGATGCGCTGGTGCAGCCAGCTGCGGTCCTCGGGCAGCAGCGCCAGCTTCAGTACTGGGTAGTCCAGCGCGTCGTCGCGTCCCTGGGCGTGCCAGTCGCTCAGGCTGCGGCCGGACAGTCGCCATACCTCCAGCGCGCGCTGGATGCGCTGCGCGTCGGTCGGTGCCAGCCGCTCGGCGGTGGCCGGGTCGATGGCCGCCAGTTCCGCGTGCAGCGCCGGCCAGCCGCGCGCCGCCGCCTCGGCATCGAGTTGCGCGCGCACGGCCGGATCGGCTTCGGGCAGGTTGGACAACCCTTCGAGCAGGGCCTTGAAGTACAGCATGGTGCCGCCGACCAGCAGCGGAATCCTGCCGCGCGCGCGGATCTCGTCCATCAGCCGGCGCGCGTCGAGCACGAACTGGGCGGCGGAATAGGACTCGGGCGGGTCGATGATGTCGATCAGGTGATGCGGCGCGGCCGCCAACTCGGCGGCGTTCGGTTTGGCGGAACCGATGTCCATGTCGCGGTAGATCAGCGCCGAGTCGACACTGATCAGCTCGACCGGCAGATGCCGGGCCAGCGCGATGGCGAGTCCGGTCTTGCCGGAGGCGGTCGGGCCCATCAGGAAAATGGCTTTTGGCATGGTGGGTTGGGGATTCTGCATCGATGGCGACATAGTGAAAATCATCCGCTTCATTTTCGCCCTGACGGCAATGGTCTTGCCGGAGAACGGCGGCAAGGCAGGGCGACTCCGGCCATTTCGTACTCGGGAGCCGTCTTGCCGCGCCGTGCCGGGGCTGGGCTGGCTCTCTAATCCGTCGCCCCGGTCGCCGGACTCAAACAGCCGGTTTGCGGGAGTCCCGAGCCGGCATGGCCAGTCGTTTGTGTGAACCGCGACATCCGCAGGCGCCTGATTTTCGGCGCCGCCCGGCCGTCAGCGATCAAACCGGCGGGTGGCGCGATCCGGCATGGGGCGGGGAGGTGGTCCGATGGCCGACTCCGGCACCGCCCAGTGCCGTGCGGGCAGGCAAGGGGTGGCAGGAAGGGCGGCGGCAGCCCGGGCAGAAAGCG
>JASLDQ010000119.1 GCA_030151505.1 Chromobacteriaceae bacterium | reverse complement strand
CAGGACGCCACCGGCGATGCGGCCCGCGTGTTCATCCGGCCGCACGATCTGGAGCTGTCGCGCGACGAGGGCGCAGCGCTGGCAGCCGGCACCATCGAACACATCCATGCGGTCGGGCCAGTGGTACGGGTGGAAGTGCAGAAGGATGGCAGCGACGAAGTGATCGACGCCGCGCTGACCCGCGAACAGTACCGCAGCCTGGGTCTGATGCTGGGTGACCGCGTGTTCGTGCGGCCGAAGAAGGTGGCGGTCTTCGTCGACGAGGGCGCGGGGATCTGAGCGTCGCCCTGCCGCGGTGACGGGGGTTTTTGTCCTGAGATGCCATTGAGAAAGCCCGACCGGGGTAACCCGGTCGGGCTTTTTCGTATCGGCCTGTGCCGGTGGCGGGCGGCTATTTTGCGGCCGCGTCGGGGCCGGCCGAGTGATTGCGATGCGGCTGGTCCTGGATCCGGTCCATGGCCGGCACAGCTGTGAATGCCAACGATGAAAACCACGCCGCATCGGTTTGCAAGACGGCAACATCGCCAAGGGTTACGGCTGACCAAGTCGGGCAGATCCGTCTTGCGTTCGAGAGAGCCGTGCGGGCGGACGGGACCGGTTGCGAAAAACCCCTGTGCATCGCGCGATTGTCCGGTCCGCGATGTAATTCACAGCAAGTCCCCCGCGCCGTGAGGGCACCGGGGCAGGTGGTTGCTCAGCCGGCGATCCAGTGCCCCGACTTGCCGCCCGCCTTTTCCAGCAGGCGGATGTCCGACATCACCATGCCGCGGTCGACCGCCTTGCACATGTCGTAGATGGTGAGCAGCGCGACGTTTACGGCGGTCAGTGCTTCCATTTCCACGCCGGTCTTGCCGACGGTCTCGGCGGTGACGGTGCAAGCGATGGCGTGGGCCGCATCGTCGAGGTCGAATTCGACGTTGACTCGGGTCAGGGCGATCGGGTGGCACAGCGGGATCAGGTTGGGGGTCTGCTTGGACGCCATGATGGCGGCGACGCGGGCGATGCCGAGCACGTCGCCCTTCTTGTGGCTGCCCTGGCGGACCAGCTCGAAGGTGGCCGGCTGCATGGCGATGCGGCCGGTGGCCACGGCGCGGCGGGCGCTGTCGGCCTTGGCGCCGACGTCGACCATGTGGGCCTGGCCCTGTTCGTTGAAATGGGTGAGGGGAGAGGGCATGACGGGTCCTACAGCAGTCGTTGGGCGTAGCGCAGTGCGACGAGAAGCAGCGCGATGCCGGCGCCGCCCATGACGATGGTGCCGGTCATGCGCAGGTAGCGGCGGTCGCGGGTGAAGGCGTAGCAGATCACCGCCCAGCCGGTGCCGATGATGATGCACAGCAGCCACAGGCGGAAGAAGAACATGGTTCAGGCCGCGACCGGCAGGCGGTGGAAGCTCGACGGTGCCTGCGATTCGTCGGCGAAGCTGACGTATTCCCACGCGTCCGGGGTGGCCAGCAGCTTGCGCAGCAAGGCGTTGTTGAGCGCGTGGCCGGACTTGTAGCCGGAGAAGGCCGCGATCAGCGGGTGGCCGACGATGTAGAGGTCGCCGATCGCGTCGAGGATCTTGTGACGGACGAATTCGTCGGGAAAGCGCAGGCCGTCGCGGTTGAGCACGTATTCGTCGTCGATGACGATGGCGTTGTCGAGGCTGCCGCCGCGACCGAGGCCGGCGCGCGCCATGGTTTCGACCTCATGCATGAAGCCGAAGGTGCGGGCACGGGCGATCTCGTCGATGTAGGAGCGCTGGGCGAAGTCGATCTCGACAGACTGCGGCGCGCGCTTGAACACCGGGTGGTCGAAGGCGATCTCGAGCTTGACCTTGAAGCCGTCGTGCGGCTCCAGCCGCACCCACTTGTCGGCCTCGACGATCTCGACCGGCTGCTTGATGCGGATGAAGCGCTTGAGCGCCGGCTGGTCGACGATGCCGGCGCTTTGCAGCAGATACACGAACGGCGCGGCGCTGCCGTCCATGATCGGGGTTTCCTGCGCGGTCATTTCCACGATCAGGTTGTCGATGCCAAGACCCGCCAGCGCACTCATCAGGTGCTCAATGGTGCCGACCCGCACGCCGTCGGGTGTGACCAGCGTGGAGGAGAGGCGCGTGTCGTTCACCATGGCCGGTTCGGCCTTCACGTCGCACGGAACGGGCAGGTCCGTGCGGCGGAAGACGATGCCGGTGTCGGCTGCGGCCGGGCGGAGCGTGAGCTTGATCCGCTCGCCCGAGTGCAGGCCGACGCCGCTGGCACTGATCGCCTGGCTGAGGGTGCGCTGATGGATCATCGGCGTGACATCCTGCGTGGAGGGGTTTCGACAGGCACAAGGTTACCACAGTGCGTCCGGCGCCCTGTTTGAAACTCCTGCCGTTGTCGATAGTTTGCCGCTATCAATCTGCCTGCTTGCGCAGGAAGGCAGGGATGTCGAAGCTGTCGACCACGTCCGGATCGGAGAAGTCGGTGGACGCTTGCGCGCGCCGACCCGAGCGGATCACGGTTGGGACTTCGAGGTCCTGATAGCCGGGCAGGTTGATCGGCATGTCGTCGGTGCCGGTCTTGACCACCTTCAGGTAGTCGGCGCGCTCTTCGCGGCCGCTGCCACGCTTGGGGTTGAGACCGGTGGCGATCAGAGTGACGCGGATCTCGTCCTCGCCCATGCCTTCCACTTCGGCGGTACCGAACTTGAGCTGGGCTTCCGGATCGGCGTAGCCGCGGATGATGCCCATGATCTCGTGGTATTCCTTCATGCGCAGGCCGCCCGGCGCGGTCGAGATGTTGACCAGGATGCCGCGCGCGCCTTCCAGCGAGATGTTGTCCAGCAGCGGGCTGGCGACGGCTTCCTCGGCGGCGGTGCGGGCGCGGTCGAGGCCGGCGGCGGTGGCCGAACCCATCATCGCCATGCCCATCGCGCTCATCACGGTGCGCACGTCGGCGAAGTCGACGTTGATCAGGCCCGGGGTGGTGATCACTTCGGCGATGCCGGCCACCGCACCCTTGAGCACGCCGTCGGCGGCGCGGAAGGCTTCGCGCATGGTCACGTCTTCGCCCAGCACGTCCATCAGCTTTTCGTTGGGGATGACGATCAGCGAATCGACGAACTTCTTCAGTTCCTCGATGCCGACCTGCGCCACCTTCAGGCGGTTGCCTTCGTATTCGAACGGCTTGGTCACCACCGCCACGGTCAGGATGCCCAGTTCCTTGGCGATCTCGGCCACTACCGGCGCCGCACCGGTGCCGGTGCCGCCGCCCATGCCGGCCGCCACGAACACCATGTCGGCGCCCTTGAGCGATTCGGCGATGCGGTCGCGGTCTTCCAGCGCCGCATTGCGGCCGACTTCCGGCTTGGCGCCGGCACCCAGCCCCTTGGTCAGGGTCTGACCAAGCTGGATGCGGTTGGGCGCCCGGTTTTGTCCGAGCGAATTGGCGTCGGTGTTGGCGGAGATGAATTCCACCCCGCGCACACCGGCATCCACCATATTGTTGATGGCATTGCACCCGCCGCCACCCACGCCGATCACCTTGATGACGGCCTGCTGTGCAGGTGCATCCTGCACCATGTCAAAAACCATGGAACTCATTGCAACCTCTCCTCGATAAACCACACCCGTTGTTGCCTTGTCGGGACAGCGGCCACACTGGCCAGCATTATCCCCTGCCCGTTGGAAGGCGGGTTTGCCCCAGCTCAGAAATTGCCGGCAAACCACGCCTTCATCTTGCCGAAGACATTCGACACCGAGCTGCTCTCCAGTTTGATCGGTGTCGTCTTCTGCATTTGCTCCTTGCCGATCAGCAGGAGCCCCACGCCGGTCGAATACGCCGGCTTTTTGATCACTTCGGCCAGTCCGCCGGAATACTGCGGCACACCCAGCCGCACCGGCATGTGGAACACTTCTTCCGCCAGTTCGCACATGCCCGGCATCTGGCTCGAGCCACCGGTCAGCACCACACCGGACGACAGGATGCCGTCGAAGCCGGCGCGCTTGAGTTCCTGCTGCACCAGGCAGAACAGCTCGTCCACCCGCGGCTCGATCACTTCGGCCAGGGTCGAGCGCGACAGCTGGCGCGGGCCGCGGTCGCCCACGCCCGGCACGTCGATCATCTGGCCCGGATCGGCCATGCGGGCCAGCGCCACGCCATGCTCGATCTTCAGTTCTTCTGCTTCCTTGGTCGGCGTGCGCAGCGCCATCGCGATGTCGTTGGTGATCTGGTCGCCCGCGATCGGAATCACGGCCGTATGGCGGATTGCGCCGCCACGCAGCACGGCGATGTCGGTGGTGCCGCCGCCGATGTCGATCAGGCACACGCCCAGATCCTTCTCGTCGTCGGTCAGCACCGCTTCGGCGCTGGCCAGCGGCTGCAGGATCAGTTCGCTGACTTCCAGCCCGCAGCGGCGCACGCACTTGGTGATGTTCTGCGCCGCGCTGACCGCGCCGGTGACGATGTGCACCCGCGCTTCCAGCCGTACGCCGGACATGCCCAGCGGCTCGCGCACGTCGTCCTGGCCATCGATGCAGAACTCTTGGGTCAGGATGTGCAGCACCTGATGATCGGGCGGAATCGTTACCGCCCGGGCGGTCTCGATCACGCGGTCGATGTCCGGCTGCGTCACTTCGCGCTCGCGGATCGCCACCATTCCGTGCGAATTCACGCTCTTGATATGGCTGCCGGCAATGCCGATGCAGACCTCGTTGATCTTGCAGTCGGCCATCAGCTCGGCCTCTTCCACCGCGCGCTGGATCGCCTTCACCGTCGATTCGATGTTGACGACCATCCCGCGCCGCAGGCCGCGCGACGGCGCGTTGCCCATGCCGACGATGTTGATCGAGCCGTCATCCAGCACCTCGGCCACGATCGCGACGATCTTGGAGGTCCCGATGTCCAGGCCCACCAGCATGTTTTTGCTTTCCCGTGTTTTGCTCACCAAATCGCTCCACCCAGCGTGTTTGAGTTGTGCGCGCATCGTCATGCCGGTGCCAATGCGCGACTTATTACCTTGTTACTGCTGCCCGGCTTGTAGCCGGGCATGTGGACCGCGAACCCGTTCGGGTAACGCAGATCCACGTAATCGATTTCGTACGGCAGCCCGGCCAGCCGCGTTTTCCAGCTGGCGGCAAAGCGGGCCAGTCGCTTGTCGATATCGGCCCGCCCCAGTGCCAGCCTGACGCCGTTGTCGAGCGTCAGCTCCCAGGCCTGCCGTTCCGACAGGTGCAGGTCCCGTATCTGCAGGCCGGCGGTCTGCAGCTGCCGCTTGAACAACGCCAGCTTGTCCGCAATCAGCTTCTCGCTGCCGGCCGGCCCCTGCACCACCGGCAGGGTTTCGCTGGCGGCGGCGTCGAACCACTCGCCGTTGGCGGACAGCAGCCCCGCCTCGCCCCAGCGCGCCACCGCCTGATATTCGGTGATCACGATGTCGAGCCGGTCGGGCCATTGGCGCCGCACCATCGCCCGCTGCACCCACGGCAGCTTTTCGAAAGCCTGGCGGGTGGCGTCGAGGTTCAGCGTCAGGAAGGTTCCGCGCAGTTCCGATTCGGCCACCAGCTTGAGCTGCTCGGCCGTGATGTGGCTGAGCTGCCCGTCGATGCGGATTTGCCGCACCGGAAAATATTTGGAGTGGGCGAGCCAGTACCCGCCCGCATACACAAGCGCCAGGCTGGCCACGGCGAACAGGAAGCTCGCCAGGGTCTGCAAGGCCTTGTGGTTATCCCACATGCGCCGAATCCAGCACGCGCAGGCACAGTTCCTCGTATGCGATGCCGGCCACGCGGGCGGCCATCGGCACCAGGCTGTGGCTGGTCATCCCCGGCGAGGTGTTCACTTCCAGCAGGTAGGGCTCGCCGGCCTCGTCCACCAGAAAATCCACCCGGCCCCAGCCGCGGCCGCCCAGCACGGCGAAACCCTTCTTCGCCAGCTCGCGCATTTCGGCCTCGCGCGCGTCGGACAAGCCGGCGGGGCAGCGGTAGACCGTGTCGTCACGGAAATACTTGGCGTCGTAGTCGTAAAACTCGGTGGCCGGCTCGATCTTGATGACCGGCAGGGCCTCGCCGTCGAGCACCGCGCAGGTGAACTCGCCGCCGCCGACGAATTTTTCCGCCAGCACCAGGGGGTCGTACTTGCGGGCTTCGGCGTAGGCCGCCGCCAGTCCGCCGGCTTCTTTCACCTTGGTGACCCCGATGCTGGAGCCTTCGGTCGCCGGCTTGACGAAGATAGGCAGGCCCAGCTGGGCCTCGACCGCGGCGAAATCGGTATCGTCACCGAGCATGACGAAGTCCGGAATCGGCAGCTCGGCACCCTTCCACAACAGCTTGGTGCGCCACTTGTCCATGCCGATGGCCGATGCCATCACGCCGCAGCCGGTATAGGGGATGCCCAGCGTTTCCAGTGCGCCCTGCAGGGTGCCGTCCTCGCCGAACGGGCCGTGCAAGGCGATGAAGGCCATGTCGAAGCCCTCGTCCTTCAGCGCCGCCAGCGGTTGTTCCGCCGGGTCGAAGCGGTGTGCGTCCACGCCGCGGCTCTGCAAGGCCGCCAGCACGCCGGCGCCGCTCATCAACGACACCTCGCGTTCCGCCGAGGTGCCGCCCATCAGCACCGCCACTTTTCCGTATTTGCTCATGTCCTGTCCGTACTGCATCAGTTTGTTGCCGCCAGCTTGCCCGGCACCTGTCCGATCGAACCGGCGCCCATGGTGATGACCACGTCGCCGTCGCGGGCGTGATCCAGAATCGCAGCCGGCATGTCGGCGATCTGTTCGACGAAAACCGGTTCCACCCGTCCGCCGACCCGCAGCGCGCGCGCCAGGGCGCGGCCGTCGGCGGCGACGATGGGGGCTTCCCCGGCCGGGTAGACCTCGGCCAGCAGCAGCCCGTCGACGGTCGACAGGACCTTGATGAAATCCTCGAACAGGTCGCGGGTGCGGCTGTAGCGGTGCGGCTGAAAGGCCAGCACCAGACGCCTGTCCGGGAAGGCGCCGCGCGCGGCGGCGATGGTGGCGGCCATTTCGACCGGATGGTGGCCGTAGTCGTCGATGACGGTGGCGTGGCCGCCCGAAGGCAGCGCCACTTCGCCGTAGCGCTGGAAGCGCCGGCCCACGCCGGAGAAGTCGGCCAGCGCCGCGACGATGGCGTCGGGATCGGCGCCGCACTCGATCCCGATGGCGATGGCCGCCAGCGCGTTGAGCACGTTGTGGCGGCCGGGCAGGTTGAGCACGACCGCCAGGCGCTGGTGCTGGCCGTTGTTCCACACCGCGTCGAAGCGCATGGTGCCGTGGTCGGCCACCATGTTTTCGGCACGCAGGTCGGCGTCGTCGCAAAAGCCGTAGGTGGTGACCGGCTTGGTCACGCGGGCCATGATTTCGCGCACGTTCGGGTCGTCCAGGCAC
This sequence comes from Chromobacteriaceae bacterium, assembly GCA_030151505.1. Taxonomy (GTDB): domain Bacteria; phylum Pseudomonadota; class Gammaproteobacteria; order Burkholderiales; family Aquaspirillaceae; genus JASLDQ01. The sequence goes on along the minus strand of JASLDQ010000119.1, from coordinate 1,147 downwards.
AGCACCGCGCGACCGTAGAAGGGCAGGTGCTGGAGGAAGTCGACGAAGGCCTGCTTGAGCTTGTCGAAATCGTGGCCGTAGGTGTCCATGTGGTCGGCGTCGATATTGGTGACGACCGCCATGACCGGCGACAGATAGAGGAAGGACGCGTCGGATTCGTCGGCTTCCGCCACCAGGAATTCGCCGGAGCCGAGCTTGGCGTTGCTGCCGGCGGCGGTCAGCTTGCCGCCAATCACGAAGGTCGGGTCGAGCCCCGCGCGCGCGAGCACCGACGCGACCAGACTGGTGGTGGTGGTCTTGCCGTGGGTGCCGGCGATGGCGATGCCCTGCTTGAAGCGCATCAGCTCGGCCAGCATCAGTGCGCGCGGCACGATGGGGATGCGCGCCGCTTGCGCCGCCTGGACTTCCGGATTGTCGGTTTTTACCGCGGTGGAGGTGACCACCACGTCGGCACCATCGATGTGGGTCGACTCATGGCCGAAATACACCTGTGCCCCGGCCGCGGTCAGCCGGTCGGTGGTGGCGCTGCGCGCCAGATCCGATCCCGACACCGCGTAGCCGAGGTTCAGCAGCACTTCGGCGATGCCGCTCATGCCGACACCGCCGATGCCGACGAAGTGTATGTGTCTGACCTTGTGTTTCATTCTGTCTGCCCGATCGTTGCGCGTCCGAAGCCCGTTTTAACCGCCGCGTTCAAAAATTCGCGCGCAAAAGTCGGCAAGGATACTGTGTTTTGTCCCTCGCCGGTTTTGCTCATCATCATTTTTCCGTATCGCAACATAACTTTCATCCCGCCAGACGCTCGCACACATCGGCCACATGGGCGGCGGCATCGGTCAAGGCGCGCTCGCGCGCCCGCTGCGCCATCGCCAGGCACTGCGGCCGGTCCATGTCGCCGAGCAGGGTCGCCAGCCGTTCGGCGCTCATGTCCGGCTGCGGCAGCAGCACGCCGGCGCAGGCATCCGCCAGAAAACGGGCGTTGCCGGTCTGGTGGTCGTCGACCGCGTGCGGAAAGGGCGCCAGCGTGCTGGTGCCCTTTCCGCACGCGGTCGACGACCACCAGACCGGCAACGCCCGTTTTCTGGCGGATGCCGGCGCCGGCGTGCTGCTGCCGCAGCCGGACATGAGCGCCGAACGGCTGGCAAGC
>JASLDQ010000111.1 GCA_030151505.1 Chromobacteriaceae bacterium | reverse complement strand
ACCTGGGCTCGAACCAGGGACCTACGGATTAACAGTCCGGCGCTCTACCGACTGAGCTATCGGGGAATCGATGGAGGCGAACTATACGCATCCGTTTTGGACATGTCAATCTTTTCTATCGTTAAATTGATTTTTTTGGCGTATTTTGTGCCATTCCAATGAATAAAAGGGGATTTATCCTTTTCCAATCAATCATATGACGCGATTATCACCTACTGAGCGTTTCCGGATTCACGACAGAGTCCAGGTTTCCCGAACCGAGCCATTCCTCCCCGTAGATCTCTTGCCCACCCCTGCCCGATGCGCACAAAAAAGGAGCCGAATTCCTCCGGCTCCCGTTTCCTCCACTCATCGCACTACCGCACTGGCATCCAGTCAGACATATCCCCGATCCCGAATGATCTTTTCCGTTTCCTCCACGCAGCGCGCGGCGGTGCCGAGCATCTGGTCGATTTCGGCCTTGCTGATCACCAGGGGCGGCGCGCTGACCATGTGATCACCGCAGGCGCGCATGATCAGGTTGTTGCGGAAGAACACGTCGCGGCAGATCGTGCCGACCTCGCCCGGATGGGGGAACAGCTCGCGGCTCGCCTTGTTTTTCACCCAGGTGAAGCCCTGTACCAGCCCGACCCCGCGCACGTCGGCAATATGCTCGAAGTTGCCAAAGGTTTCACGCCAGCGCCGCTGCATGTAGGGCCCGGTTTCTTCCTTGACCTGCGCGACGATGCCTTCATCGCGCAAGGCTCGCACGTTGGCGGCGGCCACGGCGGCGCAGACCGGGTGGCCGGCGTAGGTGAAGCCGTGGTTGAAATCACCGCCCTCGAGCAGCGCAGCGGCGACTTCGTCGCCTACCAGCACCGCGCCGATGGGCAGGTAACCGGACGACAGGCCCTTGGCGATGGTGAACAGGTGCGGATGGAAACCGAAGTACTGATGGCCGAACCATTCGCCGGTGCGGCCAAAGCCGCAAATCACCTCGTCGGCGACCAGCAGCACGTCGTACTTACGACAGATGCGCTCGATTTCCGGCCAGTAGCTCGCCGGCGGAATGATGACCCCGCCCGCGCCCTGGATAGGCTCGCCGACGAAGGCCGCCACCGTGTCGGCGCCCAGTTCGAGAATCTTCTCTTCCACCCAGCCGGCCGCGCGCAGGCCGAAGGCTTCGTCGGATTCGTCCTCGCGCCGGAACTTCAGCGCCCACGGCTGTTCCACATGGGCGATGCCGGGAATCGGCAAGTCGCCCTGCTCGTGCATATACGCCATGCCGCCGAGACTCGCCCCGCCGATGGTGGAACCGTGATAGCCGTTCCAGCGCCCAATCAGAGTTTTTTTGCCCGGCCTGCCCTTGATGTCCCAGTAGCGCCGCACCATGCGGATCATGGTGTCGACCGACTCGGAACCCGAATTGGTATAAAAGGCGTGGTTGAAGCCGGGCGGCGACACCTCGGCCAGCAGCGCGGACAGTTCCACCACCTGCGGGTGGGTGGTCTTGAAGAAGGTGTTGTAGTAGGCCAGCTGTTCCATCTGCTGGCGGGCGACCTCGGCAAAATCACGGCGGCCGTAGCCGACGTTGACGCACCAGAGGCCGGCCATGCCGTCGGTGATCTTGTTGCCGTCCGAATCCCACAGGTAGATGCCCTCTCCCTTCACGATCACGCGCGAACCCTGCGCGTTGAGCGATTTGGCATCGGAAAACGGATGCAGGTGGTGCGCGGCGTCCAGCTCGCGGTATTCGGCAGTTGTGCGGGTCGTCATGAAGTGGTCCTTGTAAGGTCTTCTTGTCGCGGCGGGCGCAAGCCGCCGCGAATCTCGTATGGAAATGCGCTCGGCACCGCCGCCCTACACGTGCAGCAGCAGGAACTTGCGCTCCCACGGACTGATCACGCGGAAGTACTCGGCGAATTCCTTTTCCTTCATCGCGATGAACATCGTCACGAAGCGCTCGCCCAGTACCTTGTGCAGTTCCTCGCAGCTGCGCAGCTTGTCCAGTGCGTCCTCGATCCCGTGCGGCAACTGGAACGGCAGCGCGTAGGCATTGCTGGACAAGGGTTCGCGCGGCTCGATGGCGTTGACCAGGCCGAGATAGCCGCAGGCCAGCGAGACCGCCATGGCGATATAGGGATTGACGTCCACCCCCGGCACCCGGTTTTCCACCCGGCGGCCGGCTGGACTGGAATGCGGGACCCGCAAGCCAACGGTGCGGTTGTCGTAGCCCCATTCCACATTGGTGGGCGCGGCCGAATACGGCGTCAGGCGGCGGAAGGAATTGACGTAGGGCGCGAGAAAGGCCATCGCCGCCGGCAGGTATTTCTGCTGGCCGCCGATGAAGTGGAAGAAGAACTCGGTCGGGCTGCCGTCCTCGCCCGAAAACAGGTTCCGGCCGGTGCGCTTGTCCACCACGCTCTGGTGCATGTGCATCGCGCTGCCGGGTTCGTTCTCCATCGGCTTGGCCATGAAGGTGGCGTACATATTGTGGCGGAACGCCGCCTCGCGCACGGTGCGCTTGAACAGGAAGACTTGGTCGGCCAGATCGAGCGGATTGCCGTGCTCGAAGTTGATTTCCATCTGGGCCGAGCCCAGCTCGTGGATCAGCGTGTCGACTTCCAGATTCTGCGCGTGGCAATAGTCGTAAATGTCCTCGAATACCGGATCGAATTCGTTGACGGCGTCGATCGCGTAGGAACGCCGGCCGAATTCGGCCCGGCCGGTGCGGCCGATGGGCGGCGACACCGGGATGTCCGGGTCCGGATTGGGTGAGAGCAGGTAGAACTCCATCTCCGGCGCCAGCACCGGCTCCCAGCCGCGCGCCTCGTACAGCGCCATCACCCGCCGCAGCAGGCCGCGCGGGCAGGTTTCCACCGGGGTGCCGTCGGCGCGGAAGCAGTCGTAGATCAGCTGCGCGGTCGGATCGGTTGCCCACGGCACGAAGCGCAGCGTGCTCGGGTCGGGCTTGAGCACCATGTCCGGGTCGGTCAGATCCAGATAGCTGTCGTCAGGGTAGTCGCCGGTCACGGTCTGGATCAGCACCGCTTCGGGAAGCCGCATATCGGGTTCGGACAGGAACTTGTCCTTCGGAATGATCTTGCCGCGCGCCACGCCGGTCATGTCCGACACGATGCATTCCATCTCGGTTATACGATGCTCTCTGAGCCATTCACTGATGTAGTCGCTCATACCGCTCTTCTCTCTTTGGCAAGCCGTTGAGTTGGAGGTGCTGCTCGGGTTGCAAGAAACAGGCGACGGGACGGCTTACGCCCGCCGGCTGCGCTGGTACGCCCGGCAAGCTTCGCCGAACGCACCGAACAAGGCCCGGGAAACCGGGTGATCCTGGTATTTCCATTCCGGATGCCACTGCACCGCATAGGCCAGCGCGGCGCTTCCTTCTACGCGAAAGGCCTCGATCAGGCCGTCGTCGGCGCACGCCTCGGCCACCAGCCCCGGCGCCAGCCGCTTGATGCCCTGCTGGTGCAGCGAATTCACCATCGCCTCGTCCGCGCCCAGCCACGAGCGCAGCAGGCTGCCCGGCTCGAAGCGGACGCAGTGGGCCGGGCCGTAGGCGATGTCGAGCGGATCGTCGTCGCGGTCGCGGTGGTCGAGCATGCCGGGCTCTTCCTGCACGTGCTGGTACAGCTCGCCACCCAGCGCGACGTTGATTTCCTGAAAGCCGCGGCAGATGCCCAAGAGCGGCATGCCACGCGCCAGCACCTCGCGGACCAGTGGCAGGGTGGTCGCGTCGCGGGCCGAGTCATGCAGGGTGCCGGCACGGCTGGCGGGGCCGCCATAATGGTGTTGCTCCACGTTGGACAGGCTGCCGGTCAGCAGTACGCCGTCGATCCGCGCCAGCACCTCGTCCAGCGGCAAATCGCCACCGAGCGCCGGCACCAGCCACGGCAGCCCATCCGCCCCGCCCGTCACGGCGGTCACGTACTTGTCGCCCGCCACGTGAAAGGCGTGATCGCCCAAGCGTTTCAGGTCGCACGGAATGGCAATGATCGGACGCATACGTTTCCTTCTGACTGTTTCAAATGGCGGCCGACCGGCGGCAGGCCGCCATCGCGCGCCTTGTCCGGGGCCACGCGGCGTCTAGGCTTGCGCAGGCGGCCCGACGGCATCGGCGCAATTCGTCCCCGTCTACGCCACGGCAAGTGCCAGCTGCGGAGCCACCTGGTCGTAGCCCAGCGCCTGCGCCACCGCCGGATGCGTGACCCGGCCACGACAGACGTTCAGGCCATTCAACAGATGCACATTCTCTGCCAGCGCCGTTCGCCAGCCCTTGTCGGCCAGTTCCAGCACGAAAGGCAGGGTGGCGTTGGTCAGCGCCTGCGTCGAGGTTCGCGCCACGCCGCCGGGCATGTTCGCCACACAGTAATGCACAATGCCGTCGACCAGATAGACCGGATTCTCGTGGGTGGTCGGGTGGCTGGTCTCGAAACAGCCGCCCTGATCGATGGCCACGTCCACCAGCACCGCGCCCGACTTCATCAGGGCCAGTTGCTCGCGCCGCACCAGCCTGGGCGCGGCCGCCCCCGGCACCAGCACCGCGCCGACGACCAGATCGGCTTCGCGCAGTCCGTCCTCAATATGCTGGGCATTCGACACCAACGTCTTGATCCGCCCGCCAAAAGCCTGGTCGATTTCGCGCAGGCGCGGCAGCGACTTGTCCAGAATGGTCACGTCCGCCCCCAGCCCGGCCGCCATCCGCGCCGCGTTCAGTCCGACCACGCCGCCGCCCAGCACCAGCACCGTGGCCGGCGCCACGCCCGGCACGCCGCCGAGCAATACACCGCGGCCGCCCCGGGCCTTTTCCAGCGCGTGTGCGCCGGCCTGCACCGCCATCCGCCCGGCCACTTCGCTCATCGGCGCCAGCAGCGGCAGCCCGCCGCGCTCGTCGGTCACGGTTTCATAAGCGACGGCGACACAGCCGGACGCCAGCAGCAACCGGCACTGTTCCGGGTCCGGCGCCAGATGCAGGTAGGTGAACAGCAACTGCTCCGGCCTGAGCAGACGGCACTCGACCGGTTGCGGCTCCTTAACCTTGACGATCATGTCGGCCTGCCCGAACACCGTCGCCGCCTCGTCGGCAATGGTGGCCCCGGCCGCGCGGTACAGCGCGTCGTCGAAACCGGCTTCCGTGCCGGCCCCCGTTTCCAGCATGACCTGATGCCCGTGCGCAACCAGTTCCCGCACCCCGGCCGGGGTCAAACCGACCCGGTATTCATGGCTTTTGATTTCCGCCGGCACGCCGATCAACATGAGCGCTTCCTCGGTAAAATCTGCGTTTTCGTTCCGCGTTCCGCTTTCGTACGTTTAAGAAAATACACAAAAACGGCCACGCACTTCTATGATTCTGTCTATAGAATCGACCATATTCCAAGAATATTCCATGCTGCCTCGCAGCATATCGCCAAGACCATGCCCATGACCATTCGCAAAATTTGTTTATTATCATCAACAGAACAAGGCACGCAGCCATGGATGTAGGCCTGCGCCTGAAAACGGTACGTGAACGCTGCAAGCTGTCCCAGCGCGAACTGGCCAAGCGTGCCGGCGTCACCAACGGCACCATTTCGCTGATCGAACAGAACCGCGTCAGCCCCTCGGTCAGCTCGCTGCGCAAGGTGCTCGAAGGCCTGCCGATGACGCTGGCGGAGTTCTTCACCTTCGATGCCGAGCCCAAGCCTCCGCAGGTGTTCTACCGCCGGGACGAGCTGCCCAACCTCGGCAACGACGCCATCCAGCTGCTGCTGGTCGGCTCCGCCCACCAGCGCCGCGACATGACCATCCTGGCCGAGCGCTACGAAACCGGCAGCGACACCGGTCCCGACATGCTGCAGCACGACGGCCAGGAAGGCGGCGTGGTCATAAGCGGCCGGGTCGAGCTGACCGTCGGCACCGAGGTGCAGGTGCTGGAAACCGGCGATGCCTATTACTTCGACTCGACCAGCCCGCACCGATTCCGCAACGTCGGCGACGACATCGCCGTCGTCATCAGCGCCAACACCCCGGCAACGTTCTGACCGGCCGGCGTCCCGGTCCTCCCTTACCTCACCACAGGAGTCTCCCATGCCGCAAACCCACGCCGAATGGCAGGCCCTGGCCCGCACGCTGACGATTGAAGGCCGCGCCTTCATCAATGGCCGCTATACCGCCACCGCCTCGGGCGAAACCTTCGACTGCCTCTCGCCCATCGACGGGCGCCAGCTCGCCGCCGTCGCGCTGGCGGGCGAATGCGATGTCGAGACCGCCGTGCGGGCCGCCCGCGCCAGCTTCGAATCCGGCGCGTGGTCGCAACTGCCGCCGCGCGCACGCAAGGAGGCGATGAAGCGCTTCGCCCAGCTCGTGCGCGAGCACGCCGACGAGCTGGCCCTGCTGGAAACGCTGGACATGGGCAAGCCGGTCAGCGATTCGCTGGCGGTGGACGTGGCCGGCTGCGCCTACGCGCTGGAATGGTACGGAGAAGCGATCGACAAGATCGGCGGCGAGGTCGCGCCGGTCGACCCCAAGCTGGTGGGGCTGGTGACGCGCGAGCCGGTCGGTGTGGTCGCGGCGGTGGTGCCGTGGAATTTCCCGCTGCTGATGGCGAGCTGGAAGATCGCTCCGGCGCTGGCGGCCGGCAACAGCGTGATCCTCAAGCCCAGCGAGAAATCGCCGCTCAGCGCGATCCGTCTCGCGGCGCTGGCCCACGAGGCCGGGCTGCCGTCCGGCGTGTTCCAGGTGCTGCCGGGGGCGGGCGCGGTCGGCAAGGCGCTGGCGCTGCACATGGACGTGGACTGCATCGCCTTCACCGGCTCGACCACGGTGGGTAAGCTGATCGCCGGCTACGCGGCGCAATCCAACCTCAAGCGGGTGTGGCTGGAACTGGGGGGCAAGTCGCCCAACATCGTGCTGGCCGATTGCCCGGACGTGGCGCGCGCGGCCCGCACGGCCGCCGCCGCGATCTTCTTCAACCAGGGCGAGATGTGCTCGGCCGGCAGCCGGGTGCTGGTGCACCGCTCGGTCAAGGAGCGGTTCGTGGAGGAACTGGTCCAGGCGGCCGAAAGCTGGCAGCCGGCCGACCCGCTCGCGCCGGATGCGGCCATGGGTGCCATCGTCGACCGCCTCCAGTACGACAAGGTGCTGGGCTATATCGACACCGGCCGGCGCGAGGGCGGACGGCTGCTGTTCGGCGGCGCGGCGGTCGAACCTGTGGCGGGCGGGCTGTTCATCCAGCCGACCGCCTTCGTGACGCCGCCGGACAGCACCATCGCCCGCGAGGAGATCTTTGGGCCGGTGCTGTCGGTGATCGGCTTCGACGACGAGGCCGAAGCGATCCGCATCGCCAATACCAGCGACTACGGGCTGGCCGCGGCGGTGTGGACCGCCAACGTTAGCAGCGCACACCGGGTCGCGCGCGCCTTGCGCGCCGGCACCGTATGGGTCAACTGCTACGACGAGGGCGGCGACATGAACTTGCCTTTCGGCGGCTTCAAGCAATCCGGCAACGGCCGCGACAAGTCGCTGCACGCGCTGGAGAAATACACCGAACTCAAGACCACGCTGATCAAGCTGTAACCGCCAGGCCGGGCAGCGTCTTGCCGACCCGGCCTTGACGAAACCAACAAAAAACGGGCTTCCATTGATGGAAGCCCGTTTGTCGATTCGCGCCGGTGGATCAGCGGCCCATGAGGCGGTTGACCACGTCGATGTAGCCTTGCATGGCGCCTTCGCCGGTGGTGCCCTTGAGCTTGTCCCAGGCGTCGAATTTCATCCGGTTGACGAAATCCATCATGCCGGGACGTTCGCCGCTGACATCGCCGACGGTGGCCTGCTTGAACCATGCGTAGAGTTCCAGCATGGCGTTGTTGTCGGGACGTTCGGCCAAGGTTTTGACATCGGCCTGGGCCTGTTGGAAGCGGGCTTGCAGATCGGACATGCTGTCTCCTGTCTGGGTGTGGTGTTCGGGATGATCAATGCCGGCAAGCGTACCACGCCGCCGGACAATTTCAAACGGTCGTTTCATTCATCCCGGTAAAGGAACCATCCCGACCACATCCGCCGCGTTCAGCGCGCCGATAGCAGTTTTTCGATGTCGGCCTTGCCGATCGCGCCCGGCACCAGCTGGCCATTGGGGAAGACCAGTGCCGGCGTGCCGGTGACGCCGAGCTTCTGGCCGAGTTCCTGCAGGCGGGCCAGCGGGGTGTCGCAGCCGCCGGCGCCGGCCGGGGCGGTGCCCTTGAGCATCTGCCCGTGCCAGCTGGCCAGCCGGTCCTTGCTGCACCAGATTTTCTCGGACTTGCTCATCGCGTCCGGATGGAGCTGGGTGATCGGGAACAGGAAGGTGTAGATCGTCACGTTGTCCAGACCGGCCAGGCCCTCCTTCTCCAGCTTCTTGCAGAAGGGGCAGTCCGGGTCGGAGAACACCACCAGCTTGCGCGCGCCGTTGCCGCGCACGTCCTTGATCGCCAGCTCCAGCGGCAGATCCTTCCAGTCGATGCGGGAAATCTGGTTCATGCGTTCTTCGGTGAGGCTCTTGCGCGCCTTCACGTCGACCAGATCGCCGACGAACATGTGATCGACCTTGCTGTCGGTGTAAACGATCTGGCGGTCCTTCAGCACGATTTCGTACACGCCCTTGACCGGGGTGGCGCTCACGCTGGCGACTTCGCGTTGCGGGAACTTGTCGGCAAAAGCTTTCTTGACGGCGCCGGTGTCGTCGCCGGCCTGCGCGGCGCAGGCGACGAGGGGCACGAACAGCAGGGAGGCGAGCAGCTTGCGGGAGAAGAGCATGGGAACCTTCGTAAGAGAGCGAAACGGGAAAACCGGCGATGCCTCGCGGCACCGCCCCGGTGTGGTCAAAAAACAGTCATGTGCCGGATCAGAAGCCCATCGCCTGCCGGATCAGCAGGCGCTTGAGCGGGGCGATGGCGTTGGTGGCGGACAGGCCGGTGTTGCGGACCCAGCCGACCAGCGAGTTGTCCTGCTTGAACAGGCGGAAGAGTCCGTCGCAGGTCAGCTGCATGGTGCGCACTGCCTCCAGCCGGCCGCGTTCGTAGCGACGCAGCAGGCGGTATTCGCCCGGATCGCCCGCGCCGGCCAACAGTTGCGCCAGCAGTTGCACGTCGCCGAAGCCCAGGTTGACGCCCTGCCCGGCCAGCGGGTGGATGGTGTGCGCGGCGTCGCCGGCGAAGGCGACCCGCTCGGCGATCACCGTTTCGGGCCGGATCAGCCGCAAGGGAAAGGCCGCCGCCGGGGTCAGCAGCTTGAGCGCCCCCAGCGCGTGATGGCCCTGCTCGGCCACGCGCCGGCATAGCTCGTCCGGCGCCAGCGCCAGCAATTCGTCCGGCGTGGCGGTCGACCACACCATCGACATGCGCTGCTCCGGCAGCGGCAGATAGGCCAGCACCGCATCGCCGCTGAACCACTGGCGGGCGATGCCGCCATGGTCGAGTTCGCAGGCGAAGTTGGCGACCACGCCGCTGTGGCCGTAAGGGTCCACCGCCGCACCAATCTGCTTTTGCTGCCGCAGCCACGAATTCGCGCCGTCGCAGCCGACGATCAGTTTGGCCGCCAGCACCCGGCCGTCGGCCAGCGTCAGCCGCGCCTGTTTCGCGTCGGTGTCGAGCGCCACCGCTTCGGCCGGCGTGATGACATCCACGCCGGCGTCGGCCAGCCGCTGCCAGATCGACGCCAGCAGCCAGCGGTTCTCGACGATCCATGTCAGGGCCGGGGCACCGCTGGATTCGGCATCGAATTCGATGCGGCCGCCGGCGTCGCCGCGCACATCCATGCCGGCCACCGTGCCGACCCGGCTCATGTCGGGCCAGGCATCCAGTTCGTCCAGAAAACGGCGGTTGGCCGGGCTGATCGCGTAGACGCGCGCATCCCAGTCGTCCGGCCGGTCGAGTCCGTCCAGCCGCGGCGGACGGTGCTCGAGCAGGGCGATGCGGTGCGCGCTGCGCGACAGGGCCAGCGCCAGGCTGGCGCCAACCAGCCCGCCGCCCAGAATGATGATGTCGTAATGGTTGTTCATCGAGTCGGCTACTTCACGCCAAACACCAGATGCTCGGCAAACTTGCGTCGCAGGGGTTTGATCGTATCCAGGATGGTCATGGCGGTGCCGCGCACCAGCCGGCGCGGCAGGTCGTGGCGGTCGAACAGGTGCACGAGGCTGTGGGTGAAGCCGGTGACGGCGGCGCTGTCGAAACGGCGGCGGCCGGCGTAGTCGGCCAGACGCCTGGCGTCGCCCGGGTCGCCCGGCCGGACCAGCAGCTCGGCCAGCTCCACCGCGTCGCGCAGGCCCAGGTTCAGGCCCTGCGCGGCGACCGGGTGCATGGTCTGCGCCGCGTTGCCGGCCAGCACCACGCGACGCGACGTGATGCGGCTGGCGAGCTTGAGCCGCAGCGGCACCGCCATGCGCGGCCCCACCGGAACCAGCCTGCCCAGCCGCTCGCCGAAGGCCGCGCCGAACTCGGCGGCGAAGCCGTCGTCGTCCAGCTCCAGCAGGCGGGCGGCGTCTTCATGCGAGCGGGTCCACACCGCCATCAGGTCATCCTGCACCGGCAGCAGCGCCATCGGCCCGCTGGCGGAGAAACGCTCGTAGGCCACGCCCTCGTGCGGGCGTTCCGGATGTACCCGTGCCAGCACCGCGCACTGGCTGTAGTCGTGTTCGCGCCGGGAAATGTCGGGTAGCTTGTCGATCAGCCCGCCGCCGTCGGCCATCACCACCAGCCGCGCGGTCAGGTATTGCGGTCCGTTCCCACCCTCGGATTCCAGCGTCAGCTCGGCATAGCGGTCCAGCGTGCGCAGGTCGGTCACCCGGGTGGAAAAGGCCACCGGCACACCGCGCTGACCCAGCGCATCGCGGGCGGCCACGTAGAGATCGGCATAGGCGACCGCGTAGCCCAGATGCGGCAGGCCGAGGTCGTCGCGCGTCAGCACCGTGCGGCCGAACGCGCCCTGCTGGCTGACGTGGACGGTATCGATCGCGGTGGCGGGCAGTTCATCGCGCCAGGCGCCGACGGCGGCCAACGCTTCGCGGCTGGCATGCGACAGCGCCAGCACGCGCGGGTCATGCACCGCCGCGTCGGACGGACGCGCCTCGATCAGCAGGACGGAACGGCCGGCGGCATGGGC
>JASLDQ010000104.1 GCA_030151505.1 Chromobacteriaceae bacterium | reverse complement strand
GCCGCCTGCCCCGTCCGACGTCACCGGCAAGGCCGAGGCGACCGAAGGTGCCGCCAAGGACGCCGCGGTCGCGGACGCCGGAGAGCCCGCCAAAACCGCGACCGAGCCCTCTGCCGCCAAGGCCGAAGAAACGGCGGGGGCCGAGGCCAAGCCCGCCCCGGTCGAGCCGGTCGAGCCGGCCCCCGCCGTCAAGAAGGACACCCCGGCCGCCAAGGCTCCGACTCCTGCCCCAGCACCGTCGGCCGACAAGATCGCCGCCTTTGCCGAAAAGCCGGCGGCGGAAAAACCGGCCGCCGCGCACAAGCCGGAAGCACCGGTCGCGCCGGCAAAGGTCTGCTTCAAGTGGGGGCCGTTCGACGCCACTCAGGCCGGCAAGGTGCGCGACGAACTGGCCCGCATCAAGCTGGCCCAGATCAGCGAAGATACCGTTGACGCCAAACCGGCGGCGGGCAGCAAGTACTGGGTCTATCTGCCGCCGTCATCCAGCCGGGACGAGGCCAACAAGCGCTCGGCCGACGCCAAGGACAAGGGCTTCGACAACTACGTGGTCGGCGCCGACAACCAGCAGTTCCGCAACGCCGTGTCGCTGGGCCTGTTCAGCAACGCCGCCGGGGCCGAGCAGCTCAAGGGCAAGCTGGTCGCCGCCGGCTACAAGGACGCGGCCGTGCATGCGCGCGGGCAGGGCAGCACCACGATCTTCCGCCTGAAGAGCGTCAGTCCCGCCCAGGCCGACCAGCTGACCAAGGCCGGCGTGCGCTGGCCGGGCCGGCCGCTGAAGGAAGTCGCCTGCAAGGGCTGAGCATTCCTCCCGCCACTCCCGGCCGCCTTGCGCGGCCGGGAGTGTTTCATGGGTACGTCATCGAGAATTGATCTGCTTGTCACCTTGATGCTCTAGGGTGAGGCGCTGTTTCCCATTCCGACGGAGCCTTGCGTGAGCAAACTGATCAAGACCGATGACAGCATCGTCAATCCGGCCGACGGCCGTTCATTCAGCGAGCTGGTCGATGCCCAGTTCTCGCGTCGGCAATTGCTTAAGAGCGGGTCCGCCGCCGCCGCCCTCGGCCTGTTTGCTCCCCTGTTCGCCCCGCTGGCCCACGCCGCCCGCCCGGCCGCCGCGCTCAAGCCCGCCGCCGACGCCGTTGCGGCCCTGGGCTTCCATGCCGTGCCGCTGTCCAGCGCCGACGCCGTGATCGTGCCGGACGGCTACGAGGCCCGCGTGCTGTATGCCTGGGGCGAGCCGGTCGGGGTCAAGGGCCGGATGCCGGCCTTCCGGCCCGACGCCGGCAACACCGCCGCCGAACAGGCGCTGCAGGCCGGCATGCACCACGACGGCATGGCCTATTTCCCGCTGCCGGCCGGCTCGCAGAACTCCCGCCGCGCCTTGCTGGCGATCAATCACGAATACGTCGACGACGGCCTGCTGCATCCGGACGGGATGAAGCCGTGGACCGAGGACAAGGTCAAGAAGGCGCAGGCGGCGGTCGGCGTGTCGGTGGTCGAAGTCGAGCGCACCGACGAGGCCGGCTGGCAGGTGGTGCGTCCGTCCGGTTTCGCCCGCCGCATCCATGCCAACACGCCCTGTACCATTGCCGGCCCGGCCCGCGGCCACGTCTTGATGCGCACCGAGGCCGACCCCAAGGGCGTCGAGGTGCTGGGCACGCTTAATAATTGCGCCAACGGCTTTACCCCGTGGGGTACCTACCTGACCTGCGAGGAAAACTGGAGCGACTTCTTCGCCAACAACGGCACGCCGACCGAAGACGACAAGCGCCACGGCATCAAGGCCACCGACGCCGGCTACCGCTGGCCGGAACACGATTTCCGCTTCGACCGCCAGATCGCCCCGAACGAGCCGCACCGCTTCGGCTGGGTGGTCGAGATCGATCCCTACGACCCCAGGAGCAAGCCGGTCAAGCGCACCGCACTGGGCCGCTGCAAGCACGAAGGCGCGACCGTCAGCCTCGCGCCGGACGGCCGGGTGGCGGTGTACATGGGCGACGACCAGCGCTTCGAATACATCTACAAGTTCGTGTCGAGCCGGAAGTTCAACCGCTTCGACCGCAAGGCCAACCGCGACCTGCTCGACCACGGCACGCTGTACGTGGCCCGCTTCAACGAGAACAACACCGGCGAGTGGCTGCCGCTGGTGCACGGCCAGAACGGCCTGACCGTCGCCAACGGCTTTGCCGACCAGGCCGAGGTGCTGATCAAGACCCGGCTCTCGGCCGACCGCCTCGGCGCGACCAAGATGGACCGGCCGGAGTGGATCGCCGTCCATCCGGAGCGGCCGGGCGAGCTGTACTGCACCCTGACCAACAACAGCGAGCGCGGCACCGACGGCAAGCCCGGCACCGACGCGGTCAACCCGCGCGCCCGCAACGTGTTCGGCCATATCGTGCGCTGGAACGAGACCGGCGACGACCCGACCGCGACCACCTTCGGCTGGGACCTGTTCGCGCTGGCGGGCAACCCGGAACTGGACGGCGACAGGAAGGGCACGGTGAAGGGCGATGCGTTCGGCAGCCCGGACGGACTGGCCTTCAGCAGCAACGGCATCCTGTGGATCCAGACCGACGTCTCGACCAGCACGATCAACCAGAAGGAATACAGCGGCATGGGCAACAACCAGATGCTCGCCTGCATTCCGGCGACCGGGGAGGTGCGGCGCTTCCTCACCGGCCCGCGTGGTTGCGAGATCACCGGCATCGCCTTCGCGCCGGACAACCGCAGCCTGTTCATCAACATCCAGCATCCCGGCGAAACCTCGTCCGAACGCTCCGACCCCGCCCGGCCCAAGGCCGTGTCGAGCTGGCCCGACGGCGACGCCGGCGGCCGGCCGCGCTCGGCCACGGTCGTGATCCGCAAGCGCGACGGCGGGGTGATCGGCAGCTGATTCGCCCTATCGATTTCCTTTGTGCTTGTCTGCACACTTCCGCCGGCCTTCGGGCCGGCTTTTTTCATTCGGGCGGCCGGAGGCCAGAGAAGGGGGGCGGTGCGCTATGAGGAGGGAGGCGAACGCAGGAGGCGGCGCGCGAGCGCCGGCGGGGAGGCCGGACGCGCCGGACGGCTTAGTTGCACTGGAGCACCGAGGCCCTGATGACCTGGCCCTGCGGACGGATTTCCAGCCGGCAGTTCTTGCCGGCCAGCCCCGGCCCGGCCAGTCCGACCCAGTCGTTGCCGTCCAGCGCCGCCGTGGTCACTCTGGGCCAGGTCGCGGCCGCCGGCGGCGGTGCGGAGGGCTGGATCGGCGACGGGGAGGCGGTCGGCGGGTCCTGCGCCAGCTGGTTCTGGATGAACAGGTCCAGGTCGTCCGCTTCCGCCATGCCGGCGCAGCCCAGGCCCGCCAGCAGCATTGCCATCCTTGCCAATCGTTTCATCTTCACGCTCTTTCACTCGCACCGCACATGACCGGCGTCGATTGTATTGCCACTGGCGCGCTTTTGCCGCATCGGGCTTGAGTCCGGTCCGACTAGCGGTTAGGGTCACGCTTTTTTTCGGGCAGTTCATGCAACGCAGCATTCTGGTTCTCCCCCTGCTGGCCGCGCTGGCCGGCTGTCTCGACGAAACCACCCAGCACCAGCTCCAGCAGGGGCTGGCGCTGGCCGAACAGGGCGTCAAGCTGGCCAAGACCCTGCAGACCGCCGCCGAAGCAATCGGCGATGCGCCGTCCGGGCCGGCGTCCGACGTCGCCGTCGACACCCGCACCGTCAGCGGCAGCAAGGCGGTCGGGCAGCGCAATTTCGCCAACGCCAAGAAAATCCTGCCGACGGTCTACCGCGGAATGGAACAGGAGTTCTACTGCGGCTGCGACTACAGCGGCAAGACGGTCGACTTCGCCAGCTGCGGCTTCGTGCCGCGCAAGAATCCCGAGCGTGCCAGCCGGATCGAATGGGAGCACGTGGTGCCGGCCTGGGTGCTGGGGCACCAGCGCCAGTGCTGGCAGAACGGCGGGCGGAAGAACTGCACCGACACCGACCCGGTGTTCGCGGTGGCCGAGGGCGACCTGATCAACCTGGTGCCGGCGGTCGGCGAGGTCAACGGCGACCGCAGCAACTTCCCCTACAGTGCGTGGACGCGCCAGCCGGAGCCGATCTACGGCCAGTGCCAGACCATCATCGACTTCCGCGCCCGCAAGGTCCAGCCGCGCGAGGAAGTGCGCGGCCGCATCGCCCGCATCAACCTGTACATGCACGAAACCTACGGCCTGAGCATGAGCCGGCAGGACCGCCAGTTGATGTGCGCGTGGGCGCGCACCTACCCGGTCGACGACTGGGAAACCGCCCGCGACGTCCGCATCGCCCGCTTCCAGGGGCATGGCAATCCCTTCGTCAGTGAAGCGGGCCGGGTCGAAACCGCGTGTGAAGGCGTGTAGCGCGGCGCTACCCGCCAAATCCGGAGGGTATTGCACCCGTCGGGAGACCGGACGGGAATGGTGGTCAGTCCCCCCTGTTGGTCGCCCGAGACGGGCAGGGGGGCTCGGGGTATGACGGCGGGCCGGTGCCCGCCGGAGGGAACCGGTGCTTACAGCGCGGCGTAGCCGTAGCGCGCCGCGGCCTCGATCGCCAGCCCGGTGCCGATGCTGCCGAACAGGCTGCCTTCGACATGGCGGGCATTCGGCAGCAGTTGTCCGAGCTGCTGGCGCAGATAGGGCACACCGCTGGAGCCGCCGGTGAAGAATACCGTGTCGACGTCGCCCGGGCGGACCTGGGCCTGTTGCAGCAGCGCGGCGGCGGTGGTGCGCACGCTGTCGACCAGCGGGTCGATGGCGGTGTCGAACTCGGTGCGGGTGACGACCGGCGCGAGGCCGGCCTCGAGGAG
>JASLDQ010000098.1 GCA_030151505.1 Chromobacteriaceae bacterium | reverse complement strand
TTGGCGGTCACGTCGGCCTGCACCAGCGTCACCCCGCGCAGGGCCGCGACCACGCGCGGGTCGGCGAAGGTTTCGGTTTCCATCTCTTTGCACGATACGCACCAGTCGGCATAAAAATCGAACAGCACCGGTTTGCCGCGACTGGCGGCAAGCAGGGCATTGAATTGCTCGACCGAGTCGATGCGGGTAAACGGCTGATGCACCGGTGCACCCGCGTTGGCGGTGGCCAGGCCTGCCAAGGGCTGCAGCGGATTGCGTCCGCCCGCCAGGCCGCCCACCAGCTGGGCCGCGCCGACCAGCACCAGCAGCAGGCCGACAGCCTTGAGCGCGCGCCGGCCCGGCTGGCCGGCCGACGGCAGGGTGTCGAAGGCGCCGGCGAACACGCCCGCGCCCAGCAGAACGACGCCGTAGCAGGCCAGCGCCAGCGCCGGCGGCAGGAAGGGGGCCGCCAGGTAGATGGCCAGCAGCAGCATCGCCACGCCGAACACGCCCTTGACCAGCCGCATCCACGATCCGGCCCTGGGCAGTGCGTGGCCGCCCAGCGCGCCGAGGACGATCAGCGGCGCCCCCAGTCCCAGCGCCATCGCGTACAGCGCCACGCCGCCCTTGAGCGCGTCGCCGGTGGCGCCGATATAGCCCAGCGCCACCGCCAGCGGCGGCGCCACGCAGGGGCCGACGATCAGCGCCGACAGCGCGCCCATGCCGAACACGGCCGCCACCCGGCCGCCACCGAGCCGGTTGGAGGTGTCGGCCAGCCGCGACTGCCACGCCGACGGCAGCTGCACGTTGATCACGTCGAACATCCCCAGCGCGAACAGCACCAAGAGGCCGGCGGCGACGAAAGCCACTTCCGGCCGCTGCAGCCAGACCGACAACAGGCTGCCGGTCAGCCCGGCCGCCACGCCGACCACGGTGTAGCTGGCCGCCAGTCCCTGGGTGTAGGCCAGCGCCAGTCCGGCACCGCGCCAGCCGTGGGCGGCCTGTCCGCCGCCGGCGACGATGGCCGACACGATGGGCAGCATCGGATACATGCAGGCGGTCAGCGCCAGTCCGAGTCCGGCGACGAAGAAGGTCGTCAGCAGGCCGCCCCAGCCCAGCCGGGCCAGCGGGTTGGCCTTAGCAGCGGACGTCGCCGCAGGCGGGGACGAGGCGGCGCCAGCTTCCGCCAGCAGGCCGTTCAGGAAGTTTTTTTTTGCGCCGCCGCTGCCGTCGAGCGCCAGCCGCACCGTCTGCGGCGGATAGCACACACCGACATCGGCGCAGCCCTGCTGGGTGACGACCAGCGTCAGCTTCTGCGGGGCGCCGGCCGGCAGGGCGAGCCTGGCGTTGAGCTGGCCGTGGTAGATCACGGAGCGGCCGAAGAAGGGGTCGGTTTTTTCCTGTCCGGCCGGCAGGGCCGGCTTGGCCAGCGGCAAGGCTGGTTCGAGCGCGAAATTCAGCCGGTCGCGGTAGAGGTAGTAGCCGTCGGCGATCTGCCAGCGGACGGCGACGCTGTCGCCGCTGCGGCTGGCCTCGACCTTGAAGGCCTGGTCCGGCGGCAGCAGATCGTCTTGCGACAGCGCGTGGCAGACGCCGGCGACCAGCAGCAGGAAAACGGTGACGAGGAAGCGGGGCATCGGTACAGTGGGGAAAGTCATTCGGTCGGTGTGCTTGAAATTGTTTCGGAGGCGACCCAACTCAGATAGGGGCCGAAGCCTGCCGCGACCGGCAGGGCCAGAATTTCCGGTATCTCGTAAGGGTGCAGTTCGGCCAGCCGGGCGGAGAGTGCCGGCCAGGCCGCCCGGGTGGTCTTGATCAGCAGCGGCGTTTCGCTGGCGTGCTCGATCCGGTCCTGCCAGCGGTAGACCGATTCGCACGGCGGCAACAGGTTCACGCAGGCCGCCAGCCGCTCTTCCACCAGCGTCTCGGCCAGCCGCCGCGCGGTGGCGGCGTCGGGCGCATTACTCAACACAAGCAGCGTTTCCATCATTCAGAAATCCCGCATGAAATATCTGTTGCTCATTCTACTGGCGATTCCTTTACTCGACCTTGCCCTGCTCGTCACCCTCACCGCCAAGTACGGCATGTGGATGATGGTGTGGGTCTTCGTGTCAGCCCTGATCGGCATCGGCATGCTGCGCAACCAGAAGCTCGGCGCGCTGATGAGTCTGGCCGGGCTGCTGCGCGAGGGCCGGACCTCGGTCTGGCAGCTGCTGTGGCCCGTGCGCTTCATTCTCGCCGGTTTGCTATTCGTGTGGCCGGGGGTGTTGAGCGACCTCGTCGCCGTCCTGCTGTTGTTGCCGTTCAAGGGGCCGGCGCTGGAGATGCGCCAGCCTTTTGCGCCCGGTGGCACCACCGGGCCGGCCGACGACGGGGTGATCGACGGTGAATATACCCGGGTGGAGGACGACAAGAAATTGCGTTAGATTTCCGGGAGATCCAGCCGGCGCGAAATCTCGGCCGCATCCAGCGCGGTTTCCACTTCCAGCACCTTGCGCCGGCTGGTGTCGCCGCTCTTGATCGAGACCGCCGACTTGGCCACCGCCAGCCGTCCGGCGATGAAGGCGATCAGTTGCGCATTGGCCTTGCCGTCCACCGGCGGGGCGTTGAGGCGGATTTTCAGCGCGTCGCCGTACAGGCCGGCGGTTTCGGTCTTCTTGGCACCGGGCTGGATGTGCAGGGTCAGGCGGGCTCGCCCGCCGGCGCAGTTCAACCAGTTCATGATTTCGGTCCGTCGTTTCCGGCTGGTGATGGCGGAACATTCTAGCAAGCTCGAAACTCACGTTCAGGAGACATCGCATGGATATCGGCATCACCAAGAAGGATCGTGCCAAGATCGTCGAAGGATTGTCCAAACTGCTGGCGGACACTTTCACCCTCTACCTCAAGACGCACAACTTCCACTGGAACGTGGTCGGACCGCAGTTCCGCACCCTGCACCTGATGTTCGAGGAGCAGTACAACGAACTGTGGCTGGCGACCGACCTGATGGCCGAGCGCATCCGCACCCTCGGCTTCCCGGCCCCGGCCACCTTCGCCGAATTCGCCAAGCTCACCGCCATCCCCGAAACCGAAGGTCGTCCCGAGGCCGGCAAAATGATCGAGTTGCTGGTGGAAGGCCACGAAACCGTGTGTCGTACCATCCGCAACCAGTTCGAGGTCGCGGACAAGGCCAATGACCAGCCGACCCTCGACCTGCTGACCCAGCGTCTCGAAGTGCACGAAAAAACCGCCTGGATGCTGCGCAGCCTGCTGGAGTGAGCCGGACAGAGCGGTTCGTGTCCGCCCCCGGTGCGGAAACTGCGAACCGCCGCAGGAACGACAGACAGGGCATGCCATCGACGCATGCCCTTTTTCATGGACGCCATCCTTCGCTTGCGATGGCGCTGTACCCCGGCCAGGGCGCCGTTCATCCGGTCGTCGGCTCGTCCAGCCTGTTCATGCAAATATCCTATGCTTGACGGATGGACCGTCCGCCGCTGCTCTCCTTCCCCGGCCCTGTCCGGGGGACGGGTTGGCTTGTTGCCATCGCCGTGCTGCACTTCGTTGCAACATGGCTGAACGCGACCACCTCTTTCTATCCCCTGCCCGCCGGCGTCTGGCTGCCGGCGGCCATCGCATTGGCCGGCTTTTACCGCGTAGGTCTCGCCGCCGTGCTGCCGGTCGCCGTGTCGGCGTGGCTGTTCCTGCATTGGCGCCATCCGGAACTGGCCCCCGCTCTCCAGTTATTCCAGCCACTGCTCGCCGCGGGCGAAGCCGCCCTTGTCTGGCTGGTCCTGCGTCGCTGTGTGCCGGATACCCCCAGATTTGCCCGTGGCCGCGACGTATTCCGCTTTGTGCTGGTCGTGCTGGGTGGGTGTCTGCTGGCGTCCGGGCTGATGCGGCTGACCGGTGCCGATGGTCCGCTTTCGCCGGGCAATGCCAGCCTGTGGGCGAGCGGCTGGCTGGCCGAGGCGCTGGCGATGATCGGTTTCGCGCCGGCGCTGATCGTGCTGCTGCGGCCGCCGCGCGAACGGCTGGCCGCCATGGGCACCGGCCTGCTCGTGCTGACCGCGGTCAGCGCCGGGC
>JASLDQ010000006.1 GCA_030151505.1 Chromobacteriaceae bacterium | reverse complement strand
TCCCCGCCCCCAGCTTGCGCTTCACCCACTCGCCCAGGCTGTCCAGATACGAATACACCACCGGCACCACGATCAGGGTCAGCAGGGTGGAGGTCACCATCCCGCCGATCACCGCATGCGCCATCGGCGCGCGGGTTTCGCTGCCGGCGTCGAGGGCCAGCGCCAGCGGCAGCATGCCGAAGATCATCGCGAAGCTGGTCATCAGGATCGGCCGCAGCCGCACCCGGCCGGCCTCCTGGATCGCCGCGAATTTCTCCATCCCCTCGCGCCGGGCCTGATTGATGAAGTCCACCAGCAGGATGCCGTTCTTGGCCGCCAGCCCCATCAGCATGATGATGCCGATGACGGAGAACATGTTGAGCGTGCTGCCCCACAG
This sequence comes from Chromobacteriaceae bacterium, assembly GCA_030151505.1. Taxonomy (GTDB): domain Bacteria; phylum Pseudomonadota; class Gammaproteobacteria; order Burkholderiales; family Aquaspirillaceae; genus JASLDQ01. Next base: position 8,152 of record JASLDQ010000006.1, on the reverse strand, counting down.
CAGCAGCGCGCCGAACACGCCGACAAAGGCCAGCGGCAGCGACATCATAATGGCGACGGGCTGGAAGAAGCTGCGGAACTGCGCGGCGAGGATCATGTAGATGAAGATCACCCCCATCGCCAGCGCCTGCACCGCGAAGCTGAACGACTCGGCCATGTCGCGCTTCTCGCCGCCGAAATCGTAGATATAGCCCGGCGGCAGGGCGGTCGTCTTCAACAGTTTGTCCACCGCGCCGAACACGCGCTGGTTGTCGGTGCCGGCGATATTGGCCGTCACCGTCACCTCGCGCCGCTGGTCCATCCGGTCGATCTTCTGCGGCACGCTACCCTGGCGCAGCTGCGCCACCGCCGTCAGCGGCACCATGCGCGCCGCGCCGCTGTCGTCCTTGGCCGTCGAGGCCAGGGTCAGATTCTCCAGCAGGCGCGCATCGCGGCGGGCCTCCGGCACCTGCACGCGCACGTCGTAGTTTTCGCCGTCCGGCGCTTCCCACGTCGTCGCCACGTTGCCGCCGAACAGGGTCGCGATCGCATTGCCGATCCGCGCCACGTCCACGCCCAGATCGGCCGCCGCATCGCGGTCGATGTCCACCTGGAAGGATGGATTGCGGTCCTCCACGCTGGTTTCCACGTCGGTGATGCCGTCGATGGCGCGCAGGCGGGTGGCGAGGTCGACGGCGGCGCGCTCCAGCACGGTGAAGTCGCCGCCGCGGATGCCGATGCGCACCGGCTTGCCGCCGCCTCCCGGCCCGCCCTCGGCCGCGATCGACTCGAACGACACCCCGGCGATGCGTTCCACATCGGCGCGGATCAGCGGGAACAGCGCGAAGATGCTGCGCCGGCGCTGCTCCTTGGGCGTGGTGTAGACCCGCACGGTGGCCTGGTTGCGGCCTTCGGCAAAGCCACCGCCAACATTGACGTACACGTCCTTCACTTCCGGGTAGCGCCGCAGCGCCGTCTCGATGTCGCGCGCCTTGCCGGCGGTGTAGTCGAGCGTCGCGCCCGGCGCGGTCTTGAAGTGCAGCGCGAACTGGTTCAGGTCGGACTTGGGCACGAACTCGGCGCCGATCACCGGCACCAGCATGAAGCTGCCGACCAGCAGCGCCAGCGCCGCCGCCAGCGTCTTGATGCGGTGGCGCAGCACCCAGCCGATGGCCGCCGCGTAGCGGTCGGCCCAGCGGTCGGTCAGGTTCTCGAACCAGTCGAGCAGCCGCCCGACCGGGCCGCGATGGCGGTCGCCGTGGTGATGCGGGTCGTGCCAGACCGAGCTCAGCATCGGATCGAGGGTGAAGCTGACGAACAGCGAGATCAGCACCGCCACCACCACGGTCAGGCCGAACTGCTGGAAGAACTTGCCGATGATGCCGCCCATGAAGCCGACCGGCAGGAACACCGCCACCACCGTCAGCGTGGTCGCCAGCACCGCCAGGCCGATCTCGTTGGTGCCGTCCATCGCGGCGCGGTAGTGGTCGCGCCCCATGTTGACGTGGCGCACGATGTTCTCGCGCACCACGATGGCATCGTCGATCAACAGCCCGATCGACAGGCTGAGCGCCAAGAGCGTCATCACGTTGAGGGTGAAACCCGCCAGAGCGATGGCAAACAGGGTGCCGATCAGCGCCACCGGCAGGGTCAGGCCGGTAATCACCGTGCTGCGCCACGAGCCGAGGAACAGGAACACGATCAGCACCGTCAGCGCCGCGCCCTCCACCAGCGTGTTCTTGACGTTGTTGAGCGAATTCTTCACCTGCAGCGACTGGTCCTTCAGCACCTCGATCTTCATGCCCGCCGGCAAGGTGGACTTGAGCTCGGCCAGTGCCGCGCGCACGCCCTCGGCGGTCTTGACCACGTTGGCGCCGCGCGTGGCGGTCAGCTCCAGCGACAGTGCGCGCCGGCCGTTGATCAGCGCCAGGCTGCTGTACTCGGCCTCGCCATCGCGCACGTCGGCCACGTCGGCCAGCCGCACCGCGTTGCCGTTGCGCGACCCCACCACCAGTCTGGCGAAGTCGTCCACCGACTTGAGCCGGCCGTCCAGCCGCACGTTGATGTCGCGGCCGGATTCGCGCACCCGGCCGGCCGGAAAGTCCTGGTTGTTGCCGGACAGCACGCTGACCACCTCGTCGGCGCCCACGCCCAGCGCGCGCAGCCGCGCCGGGTCGATCTCGATCCGCACCTCGCGCTTGACCCCGCCCACCAGCTTGACCTCGCCCACCCCCTGCACCGTTTGCAGGCGCTTGCGCACCAGCTGGTCGGCGACGGTGGTCAGCTCGCGCTGACCGACCTGCGCCGACGACACGATCAGCGTCATCATCGGCTCGTCGTTAGGGCTGATCTGACTGACGGTCGGCGTGCCGATCTCGCGCCGGAAGCGGCCGACCACGGCCGCCACCTTGTCGCGCGCGTCCTGGGTGGCGACGGCCGGGTCCATCGTCAGCTCGAACTCGATCACGATGGTCGACTGCCCCTCGAACGAATACGAGCGGATGTGCTTGACGCCGTTGAGGGTGTTGATCGCCTCTTCCAGCGGCCGGGTGACTTCACTTTCGACCACGGCGGGCGAGGCGCCCGGATAGGTGGTGCTGACCACCGCGACCGGGAAGCGGATGTCGGGAAACTCCTCCACCGACAGGCGGTTGAGGGCGAACAGGCCGAGCACGGTGATGGCGAACATCACCATGGCGGCCAGATAGGGATTGCGGATGCTGACGCGGGTAAGCCACATGGTCAGGCTCCGGTCTTGGCCGGCGGCGGCAGGCTGACCTTGTCGCCGGGCTTGACCCCGAGCACATGGCCGTAGAGCACGGTTTCCCCCGCCTTCACGCCTTCCACCGTCATCAGGTCGCGCCCGCGGTCGAGCAGGCCGGGCTTGACCTCGCGCCGGCTGACCGTGCCCTGCGCCACCACCAGCACGTGCGGCCGGCTGTCTGCCTCGCGCACGGCGGTGCGCGGCAGGATGACCGCATCGGTGGCGCCGGCCACCTCGATGTCCGCCCGCGCGAACTGGCCGGCCAGCAAGGCCCCGCCACGGTTGTCGATGCGCACGAACACGGTGAAGCTGCGCGTGCCGCTGGCGGCGACCGGGTTGATGCGGACCACACTGCCCACCACCGGCGTCGCGCGCCCTTCCACCGTCACCCGCGCCGGCTGGCCGACCCGGATCGCGCCGATGTCGCGTCCCGGCACCGTGCCGGCCAGCTCCAGCGCCGACAGGTCGGCCACGCTCAGCAGCCTGGCGTTCTTGCTCACCGCCTGGCCGGGTTCGACCAGGCGCTCGTACACCACGCCGTCGAACGGCGCGCGCACGGTGCTGTCCTTGAGGCTCTTGTTGGCCTTGGCCAGCGCCGCCGCCTGCGCGTCCAGCTCGGCCCGGTTGGCGCGGAACTCGCTCTCGGCCTCGTCCAGCGCCAGCGCCGAGATGAAGCCCTGCTGCGCCAGCGCGCGCTGGCGTTCGAGCTTCTGCCGGGCCAGATCGTGGCGGGCGCGGTTGGCCGCCAGGGTGGCCGCCTGCTGGTTGACGCCTTCGCGCGCGGTGGCCGGGTCCAGCACGGCCAGCACCTGCCCGGCCCTGACCTTGTCGCCCGCCCGCACCGCCACCGACTTGACCTCGGCCTCCACCTGCGCGCCCAGCGTGGTGCGGCGCAGGGCGTCCAGCGGGCCGGATAGCGGTACGGTCTGCGCCAGCGCGCCCCGGCGGGCCACGGCCACGTCGGCGGCCGACAGCTGCAGCACCGGCGCGGCCGGCGCTGGCGCCGCGGCGGCCTTGTCCCCGCCCTTGCAGGCGCTCAGCAAAACGGTAACGGCGATCAATGCGACGAGTAACGGTTTCATCGGGAAATCCTGACGGTACGCCGCCATGGCGGCGGCGCGGTTTTGTTGTTGTCGGCGCGAGGCCGGCGGGCGAAACGGGGCCGGCGGGCGCGGGCATCCGGAAAGCACCAGGGTTTTGTGCCGGATCACGGTCCGGTCGCGCCCCACGGGACAGACCGGATCGCCCGTGGCCGCCGGGCCGTGACCGGGCCGCTCCAGCCAGCCAGGCGCATCCTGCAGAGGATGCGCCCGCCGGGCGTCAGCGGACGGCCTGAACGCCGGCGGGCGGCGCGACGCCGGCCGGCAGCAGCACCCACATCGAGCCGGCCTGCTTCATCCGGCCGGCCAGCGCGCCGGCCTCGTCGCCGAAGCCCCAGAAGAAGTCGGCCCGCACCGTGCCCTTGATCGCTCCGCCGGTGTCCTGCGCATACATCAGCCGTTGCAGCGGCTCGCCGCTGTTCGGCCGGGTGGTCGACAGCCACACCGGCGCGCCCAGCGGGGTCGAGCGCGGGTCGACCGCCATCGACCAGCCGTCGGTCAGCGGCACGCCCAGCGCCCCCAGCGGGCCGCCTTCGGCATGCGGCAGCTTGCGGAAAAACACGTAGCTCGGATTGGCCGCCAAGAGCTCGCCCATGCGGTGCGGATTGGCGCGCGCCCACGCCTGAATGCCCTGCATCGACGCCTCGTTGGACTTCAGCTCGCCCTGCGCGATCAGGTAGCGGCCGATGGAGTTGTAGGGATGGCCGTTCTGGTCGGCGTAGCCGACACGCACGAAGCTGCCGTCGGGCAGGCGCACCCGGCCGGAGCCCTGGATTTGCAGGAAGATCGCCTCGATCGGGTCCTCGACCCACACGATCACGTCCTCCCCGCGCACGCCCTGCCCCTGCGCGATGTCGGCGGCGGTCCAGTACGGCACCAGCTTGTTGCCGACCAGCCGTCCGCGCAGGCGCATGCCCTTGAGCTGCGGGTAGAGGCCGGCGAGGTCGACCGTGACCATGTCGCGCGGCGGGGTGTAGAGCGGAACGGTGGCGCGGCCGGTACGGTTCAGGCTGCCGGCCAGCATCGGTTCGTAGTAGCCGGTGATGAGGCCGCTGGCCTTGTCGCCGTCGGACAGCTGCCACGGCACGAAGCGACGCTGGAAGTAGGCGCGCACCGCGGCGGCGTCCTGGCGGTCCACCGTGGCCGCGGCGGCGCATGGCTCGCGCCAGCCCGCGCGCTTGCCCAGCACCTGACAGCTCTGCAGCCAGGCATCCCAGCCGCCGGCCGGATCGGCCGTGTTCCAGCCGGGCAGCTGCGACCAGTCGACCCGGGTATAGCGCGCCGTGCCCGCTTCGTACTTGGGCGGAGTGGTGCCCGGGGCCGACGGTCTGGACGGCACGGAAGGCGGGGTGACGCAGGCGGAGAGGATCAGGCTGGCGAGAGCGGCGAGCAGCGAACGTTTCATCGGGAGAACGGCAAATGGACAGCAATGGCGCCGATTGTAGACGGGAAGCGGGGCCGGGGCATCCTTCCGGCGCGGTCGGCGCGCGGGCGGGGCGCGCCCGGGCCGGATGGAGGCGCCGCCCCGCCTCCCCGCGCCGGGCGGCTAACGGTCGCAACCCGCATCCGCCCGGCCTTGCGACGAAGCGCCCGCCGGGGTGCCTCGACCGCCACCTAGCCTGCCGGTCTGCGCGCGCCGGACACAATAAAAAAGCGACCGTGACGGACGCGGTCGCTTGCCTGGGGAGAAGCCGGTACCCGTGCGCTCAGCTGCCCCGGGCTTCCTGCTCGGCGATCTGGCGGCGCACGTCTTCCATGTCGAGTTCCTGCACCTGCGCGATCAACTGCTCCAGCGGCCCGGCCGACAGCGCGCCGGCCTGGTTGAACAGCATGATCTGGTCGCGGAACACCATCAGGGTCGGAATCGAGCGGATGCGGAACGCAGCGGCCAGTTCCTGCTCGTCCTCGGTGTTGACCTTGGCGAACACGATGTCCGGGTGCTGCGCGGCAGCGGCCTCGAAAATCGGGGCGAAGCTGCGGCACGGCCCGCACCATGGCGCCCAGAAGTCGACGATGACGGTCTTGCCGGCTTCGATTGCGTCGTTGAAAGTTGCCTGGGTGAGTTCGCGTACAGCCATGATCGGTCCTTTTATCGGGAATACCGGGGCGGCAATCGCCGCCCGTCGAATGGCGCTACGTTAAGCCAAGCCCAAAACGCCGCCCAATGAATCTTTTCAGTGACTCCCATAGCGGCAGGCTATGGATAGCGCTGCACCCACCCCTGTTCGCCGCCGGAGGCAAATGCCGGCGCTTGCACGTGCCCGCACGCGCCAGACCGGCCCCGTTGCCCCCGGCGCTGGAGACGGAGCCGGCCCGACCGTGGCGACATCCGTCAGCGCCCGCGCCGGGCGGGGTCCGAACCGGCGTTGGTCGGACCAGGCGGTATCGGGGCAGGAGCCTGTCGGCGGCCGCGCGCCGGCTCCCGGCATTATCCCGCCTCCCGCCCCGCCGCCATGATCCGGCCCGCGCTTACCTCAGGCGACCAGACGGAAGCACTGGTGGATCTTGCGGTTGCGGAAATCGTCCGGCACCGATTGCGCGCTGATGTCTTCCAGCGCGTAGCGCCCGGCCAGCTGCGGGTCGAGCTTGAAGCCGCGGAAGTTGTTGGAGAAGTACAGCACGCCGCCGGGGTTAAGCAGCTGCATGGCCGAATCGACCATCCACACGTGGTCGCGCTGCACGTCGAGAACGTCGAGCATCTTCTTGGAATTGGAGAAACTCGGCGGGTCCATCACGATCAGGTCGAAGCGCTCGCCGGCGTCGACCGCGTCCTGCAGCCACTGCAGCACGTCGGCGCGCACCAGCTTGTGCTGCGGCCCCCACAGACCGTTGAGTTCCAGATTGCGGCGGGTCCAGTCCTGATAGGTGTTGGACAGGTCCACCGTCACCGTCTCGCGCGCGCCGCCGGCGGCGGCGTAGACGGTGAAGCTGCCGGTGTAGGCGAACAGGTTGAGCACGCGACGGCCGGCGGCCTCGGCCCGCACCCGCGCGCGGGTCGGGCGGTGGTCGAGAAACAGGCCGGTATCGAGATAAGCGTCGAGATTGACCCAGAACTTGAGCCCGCCCTCCATCACCACGAAATCCTCGCCCTCGACCCCGGTCTTTTCATACTGGGCCAGTCCCTTCTGCCGCCGACGGGTCTTGAACGCCACGCGGGCCTCGTCCAGCCCCAGCGCCTCGGCCGCCGCCGCGATCACGCCCTCCTGCCAGACCTGATAGTCCTCGTCGTCGATCTGCCAGCCGGTGTCGTATTCGGCAATGTGCAGGCGGTCGGCATAGAGGTCGATGGCGAGCGGGAACTCGGGCAGGTCGCGGTCGTAGACGCGGTAGCAGCTGACGTCCTGCCGGCGGGCCCACTTGGCGAGGTGCTTGTGGTTTTTCTTCAGGCGGTTGATGAAGGGAATGATGTCGCGCATGGAACGGCTTTCGGAAATCTTCGGGTGGAGCGGGATCGGGGTAGCGCGGGATTATCGGGATTTACGGCCACCAGACCAAGCGCGAAAGCGGGGGGTGCGGTCCGGACGGACGGCGTGGAAAGCCGCCCATGGCGGCCTGACTTCCTGTCGATGCCGCCGGCGCCGGCCACCCGTCGACGGGGAGGAGAGAATCTGCACGCCGACTCGCCGGGGCGGGGGCACCTGGCGAACCGGACCGAGAATAAAGCTGCCCCGTCCCATCACGGCACGACGGCCATCGCGCAAGGCAAGGCGGAAGCAGGCCGGCGCGGTGAAGCGGGATTGCGACGGAGAGAAGGGGCTCGCCCCCGCTCTCCGCCCGGCAGCCGAGCGGCTGCCGCAGCGGTCAGTCCAGATACGCCAGCCGCTCGGCCTCGCTGCGCCCGGCCCAGTCGCAGGCAAACTGCCACGCCACCCGGCCGCTGCGCGCACCGCGCATCTGCGCCCACAGCAGCGCCGCGCGCTCGGCTTCGGCGTCGCGGCGCAGGCCGAAATGCGCCAGCCACACATCCACCGCCGCCAGGTAATCCTCCTGGCTGAACGGATAGAACGACAACCACAGGCCGAAGCGCTCGGACAACGACACCTTTTCCTCCACCGCCTCGCCGGGGTGGATTTCGTCGTTGACGGTGGTGGTGGCGAGATTGTCCTGCATGCGGTCGGGCAGCAGGTGGCGACGGTTGGAGGTGGCGTACACGACCAAGTTGTCGCAACGGCGGGCGATACCGCCGTCCAGCGCGGTCTTGAGCGCCTTGTAGCCGTCGTCGCCGTCCTCGAAGCTCAGGTCGTCGCAGTACAGCACGAAGCGCTCGGGCCGGGCCGACACCAGCTCGACGATCTCGGGCAGATCGGCCA
>JASLDQ010000005.1 GCA_030151505.1 Chromobacteriaceae bacterium | reverse complement strand
GAGCGCATCACCCGCATCAAGATGACCGACCAGGGCTGCATGATGCGCGCCTACAGCCGCCGCATCATCGACACCATCAACCAGTGCAACGAGATGCATACCTTCATCCCGGCGCTGGCCTACCAGTTCGCCCAGAATCCGACCGAAATCGTGGTCGGGCACGAGGAGCGCCACGCCGGCGAATCGAAGTACTCGCTCTACAGCCTGATCCGGCTCAACTTCGACCTGATGACCGGCTTCTCGCTGGTGCCGCTGCAGATGTTCTCCTTCGCCGGCATCATCGTGTCGGTGCTGTCGGGCTTTCTGGTCGTCTACATGGGCGCGCGCCGGCTGTTTCTCGGCCCGGAAGAGGGCGGGCTGTTCACCCTGTTCGCCATCGCCTTTCTCTTGATCGGCATCGCGCTGTTCGGCATTGGCCTGCTGGGCGAATACATCGGCCGCATCTATCAGGAAGTGCGGCAGCGGCCGCGCTATGTGGTGGGGGCGGTGCTGGAACAGAAGGAGCCGCAGCCATGAGCCGCGCCGTCGTGTTCGCCTATCACAACGTCGGCGTGCGCTGCCTGTCGGCGCTGCTCGGGCGCGGGGTCGAGGTGGCGCTGGTAGTCACTCACCGCGACAACCCGGCCGAGACCATCTGGTTCGGCAGCGTGCAGAAGCTGGCCGAAAGCTACGGCATCCCGGTCATCACCCCGGACGACCCCAACACCGACGAGGTGCTCGAGGCGGTGCGCGCGGCCCGGCCCGATTTCCTGTTCTCGTTCTACTATCGCCACATGCTCAAGGCGCCGCTGTTGCAGGCCGCGCCTTGCGGGGCGTTCAACATGCACGGCTCGCTGCTGCCCAAGTACCGCGGACGGGTGCCGACCAACTGGGCGGTGATCCACGGCGAAACCGAAACCGGCGCCACCCTGCACGTGATGAACGAGAAGCCGGACAACGGCGCGATCGTCGACCAGTTCGCCGTGCCCATCCTGCCGGACGACAGCGCGCAGGACGTGTTCGACAAGGTCACCGTCGCCGCCGAGCTGGTGCTGTGGCGCTGCCTGCCCGGCCTTCTGGACGGCTCCGCCGTCTTTTCGGTGCAGGACCTGAGCCAGGGCGCCTATTTCGGCGGGCGCAAGCCGGAGGACGGCCGCATTCCGGCGCAGGCCGGGGCCGCGCAGCTGCACAACTTTGTGCGCGCGCTGACCCACCCCTATCCCGGCGCCTTTGCCGACCTGGCCGAAGGCCGCCTGCAAGTCTGGCAGACCCGCCGGGCCGGCAGCGTGGCGCAGCGCCCGGCCGTGGCCGAGCTGTCCGCCGCCGACGGCCAGCTGCGCATCGTCTGCGCCGACGGCGGCGTCTTGCGGGTAACCGACGCCAGCCTCGCCGGCGAGCCGCTGACGGCCGACAACCTTGCCGTCCGCTTCGGCCGGCCGGCCGTGGCGCTGGCCGGCTAGCGGCGCGCCCTCCGATTTCCACATTCCGACATAAGAGACATCCCTCATGAAAAAAGTCCTGATTCTTGGCGTGAACGGCTTCATCGGCCACCACCTGACCCGCAGCATCATCGAAACCACCGACTGGGAAATCTACGGCATGGACATGCATGCCGACCGCGTGGCCGAGTGGATGGACCATCCACGTTTCCACTTCTTCGAGGGTGACATCACCATCAACAAGGAATGGATCGAATACCACGTGAAGAAGTGCGACGTGGTGCTGCCGCTGGTCGCCATCGCCACCCCGTCAACCTACGTGAACCAGCCGCTGCGCGTGTTCGAGCTGGACTTCGAGGCCAACCTGCCGATCGTGCGCCAGTGCGTGCAGTACAAGAAGCACCTGGTGTTCCCGTCCACCTCCGAGGTGTACGGCATGTGCCACGACGAGGAATTCGACCCGGAAAACTCCGAGCTGATCTGCGGCCCGATCAACAAGCCGCGCTGGATCTACTCCTGCTCCAAGCAGCTGATGGACCGCGTGATCCACGCCTACGGCATGCAGGAAGGCCTGAACTACACCCTGTTCCGCCCGTTCAACTGGATCGGCGGCGGGCTGGACAACATCAACACCCCGAAGGAAGGCTCCAGCCGCGTGATCACCCAGTTCCTGGGCCACATCGTGCGCGGCGAGACCATCAAGCTGGTCGACGGCGGTCACCAGAAGCGCGCGTTCACCTACGTGGACGACGGCATCGCCGCGCTGATGAAGATCATCGAGAACAAGGACGGCAAGGCTTCGGGCCAGATCTACAACATCGGCAACCCGAGCAACAACTACTCGATCCGCGAACTGGCGCAGATGATGCTGGACCTGGCGCGCGTCTACCCGGAATACCAGCTCAACGCCGACAAGGTGAAGGTGGAAGAAACCACCTCGGGCGCCTACTACGGCAAGGGTTACCAGGACGTGCAGAACCGCGTGCCGAAGATCGACAACACCAAGGCCGACCTCGACTGGGCACCGTCGGTGAAGATGGCCGATGCGCTGCGCGGCATCTACGACTACTACCGCGACCAGATCGTGGCCTCGCGCGACCTGTCGAACTAAGCCATGCCGCTGCTCGCGCTCAAGATCGACGTCGACACCTGGCGCGGCACCCGCGAAGGCGTGCCGCGGCTGGTCGAACTGCTCAAGCGTCACGGCGCCGGCGCCACCTTCCTGTTCAGCCTCGGTCCGGACCACACCGGCCGCGCGATCAAGCGGGTGTTCCGGCCGGGTTTCCTGTCCAAGGTCTCGCGCACCTCGGTGGTCGAGCACTACGGCATCCGCACCCTGCTGTACGGCACGGTGCTGCCGGGGCCGGACATCGGCCGGCGCGAAGCCGCGCTGCTGCGCTCGGTGCGCGACGACGGCTTCGAAGTCGGCATCCACACCTGGGACCACATCAAGTGGCAGGACTACGTCGCCGGCAAGAGCGCGGGCTGGACCCGTGCCGAGATGCAGAAGGCGGTCGCGCGCTTTGCCGAGATTTTCGGCACGGCGCCGCGCACCCACGGCGCGGCCGGCTGGCAGATGAACGAGTCCGCCTACGCGCTGGAGCGCGAGTTCGGCTTCGACTACGCCTCGGACGGCCGGGGCGACCATCCGTTCCAGCCGGTGGACGCGCAGGGCCGGCCGCTGGGCGTGCCGCAATTGCCGAGCACGCTGCCGACGCTAGACGAGCTGATCGGCATCGACGGGCTGACACCGGCCAACGTGCACGAGCACCTGCTGCAGCTGACCGCCGCGCCGCCGCCGCACGGCCATGTCTACACCCTGCACGCCGAGCTGGAAGGCATGAAGCTGCTCGAGACCTTCGACCGCCTGCTGACCGGCTGGAAGGCGCAGGGCTACCGGCTGGTGTCGACCGCCGAGCTGTTCTCCACGCTGGACGCCGCCGCGCTGCCGCGCCACCGCGTGCTGATGGGCGAGATCGCCGGTCGCAGCGGCACGCTGGCGCTGCAGGGCGAACCGGCCCATTGAACTCAGAAAAAGGTTTGATCGAATGAATCAGTTTTCAGGCCACCGCATCGCCATCGTCGGATCGGGCTATGTCGGCTTGGTGACCGGCACCTGCTTTGCCGAAATGGGCTACCGGGTCACCTGCATGGACATCGACGCGGCCCGCATCGCGCGGCTGCAACAGGGCGAAGTGCCGATCTACGAGCCGGGGCTGGAGGAGATGATCCGCCGCAACCTGGCCGAGGGCCGGCTGCAGTTCACCGCCTCGGTCGCCGACGCGGTCGATTTCGGCGAGGTGATTTTCATCGCGGTCGGCACGCCGCCGGACGAGGACGGCTCGGCCGACCTGCAGTACGTGCTGGCGGTGGCGCGCGACGTCGGCCGCCACATGAGCAACTACAAGGTCGTGGTCGACAAGTCGACCGTGCCGGTGGGGACCGCCGACAAGGTCCGGGCCACCATCGCGGCCGAGCTCGCCGCCCGCGGCGCGGACATCCCGTTCAGCGTGGTGTCGAATCCGGAATTCCTCAAGGAAGGCGCGGCCATCGGCGACTTCATGCGGCCGGACCGGATCGTGCTGGGGGTGGACGACGAGCGCGCCGCCGAGGTCATGCGCCGTCTGTACGAGCCGTTCCAGCGCAACCACGAACGCATGCTGGTGATGGGCGTGCGCTCGGCCGAGCTGACCAAGTACGCTGCCAACGCTATGCTGGCGACCCGTATTTCCTTCATGAACGAGCTGGCCAACCTGGCCGAAGAACTCGACGCCGACATCGAGGACGTGCGCCGCGGCATCGGCTCCGACCCGCGCATTGGCTACCACTTCCTCTATCCCGGCATCGGCTACGGCGGTTCCTGCTTCCCCAAGGACGTCAAGGCGCTGATCGCCACCGGCCAGGAAAACGGCCAGGCGATGCGGATGCTGCAGGCCGCCGAGGAGGTCAACCACCGCCAGAAACAGCGGCTGGTGGAAAAGGTGCTGGCCGAGTTCGGCGACGACCTGCACGGTCGCCGCTTCGCGGTGTGGGGCCTGGCGTTCAAGCCCAATACCGACGACATGCGCGAGGCGCCGAGCCTCGTCATCATCGGCGAACTGGCGCGGCGCGGCGCGAGCATTGCGGTGTACGACCCGGTGGCCATGCCGCACGCCAAGCAGCTGCTGGCCGAGGTGCCGGGCGTGAGCTTCCTGCCGGACATGATGGCGCCGCTGGCCGGGGCGGACGCGCTGCTGATCGTGACCGAGTGGAAGGCGTTCTGGGCGCCGGACTTCGACGCGGTCAAGGCGGCGCTCAAGCAGCCGGTGATTTTCGACGGCCGCAATATGTACGACCCTGAGCCCCTGCGCGCGCAGGGCTTCACCTACCACGCGATCGGACGCTGATCCTCCGTCCCGCCGGTCCCGAACCGGCGGGCGCGTCGCGCGTCTCTGCCGGACGGATGGGAGCGATCCGGCGGGCTGCCTGCCGCCATGGATTGGGCGCGAGGGTCGCTGCGCGGGCAACGGCGGGCTCGCGAGCCCGACGCCTGACGCTCATGGGCCGTGGCTTGCCGTCAACGCCGGCTCGGCTTTCACCGTTTCCCTCCTGTCGCCGGCCGATTCCCCGGGCCGCCTAGTGTTCCGCTATTCCTCCTCCCCGCCGTGCAAACCCAGCGTCCGGGCGTGCCCGAGGCGGCCAGCCTGATCCCCTCCCGCTTCCTGGTTCCGGCCTGCCGATCCGTTTTGCATGGGAGTACCACCCCAAGGTGGAATCCTGAATAATCCTGCCCATGCCCAAAATCGATCTTCGCAGGCTGATCCTGCTGCTGACCATCGCGACCGCCCTGCTCACGCTTGCCAACACCTTCTATGCCGGCTATCAGGCCCAGCGCGACCTGCTGATGCAGCAGACGCTGGAATCCAACCGTTCTTACGCGCTCAAGCTGGCCCACAGCGCCGACAATTTCTTCAAGATGGCGCAGCAGCAGCTGGCCTATAGCGCGAGCCTGCTGCCGCCGCTGATGGACCGTACCGACCGGCTTGTCGCCGAAGCCGACCGCCTCAAGCTGCAGACCAGCAGTTTCAACTCCGTTTTCATCGTGCGGGTGGACGGCCAGGTTCTGGCGACCTCGCCCGATACGCTCGGGATGGTCGGGCGCAAGCTCGACAGCGCCGGCGCGCGTGCCGCGCTGGAGAAACGCCGCCCGCTGATTTCACCGCCCTACGTGTCCACCACCGGGCGGTTGGTGGTGTTCATCTCCCAGCCGGTCTTCGCTCCGGACGGCCGCTATCTGGGCTATGTGGGCGGCTCCATCTACCTGCAGGAACAGAACGCGCTTCATGCGCTGCTCGGCGACCACTATTACCGCGACGGCTCCTATCTGTACGTGGTGGACCGGCAGCTGCGGCTGATCTATCACCAGGACCGCAAGCGGGTCGGCGAGGTGATCAAGGGCAATCCGGTGATCCAGGCGGTGATCGAAAGCCGGCAGGGCAGCCAGCGGCTGACCAACTCGCAAGGCGTCGACATGCTGGCGGGCTACGCGCCGATGCTGACCACCGGCTGGGGCGTGGTCGCCCAGCGGCCGACCTCCCTGACGCTGAAGGAACTGGACGGCCTGATGCTGGAGACCCTGCGCAACGCCATTCCGGTGTCCCTGCTCACGCTGCTGGGCATCTGGTGGATGTCGCGACTCATCTCCCGGCCGTTGCGCCGTCTGGCCGACACGGCCCAGCACTGGGATTCGCCGGTGGCTTCCGGCCAGATCGAGCAGGTGAAATCCTGGTACTTCGAGGCCGACCAGCTCAAGCGCGCCATGCTGATGGGGGTGGCGCTGCTGCACCAGAAGCTGGGGCGGCTCCGGCTCGAGAACATTACCGATCCGCTGACCGACCTCCACAACCGGCGCGGCATGACGGTGGCGCTGGCGCAGTGGGAGGCCGGGCAGCAGCCGTTCGCGGTCATCGCGCTCGACATCGACCACTTCAAGCAGGTCAACGACCGTCATGGCCACGATGTCGGCGACCAGGTGCTGCAGCATCTGGCGCAACTGATGCGCTCCAGTTCGCGCGACGGCGACGTGCTGTGCCGCAGCGGGGGCGAGGAGTTCTTCATGCTGTTGCCCGGCGTCGGCCAGGCCGTGGCCTGCCAGGTGGCCGAGCGCCTGCGCGCGCAGGTGGCCGCCGCCGCCAACCCGACCGGGGACGAGATCACCATCTCGGCCGGCGTGGCCCACTGGCCGAACGGGGCCGACTCGGTCGAGGTGGTGCTGAAACGGGCGGACGAGGCCCTGTATGCCGCCAAGCGCGAGGGTCGCAACCGGGTTGTCGAGGCCCGCGCCTAAACGAGGGCGTCCGGTGCGGCAGGGGACAAACGGGAGCCGGCATTCGCCGGGCTCCCGTTTTTTGTCGGCGTGCCTTTCGGCGCAGGAGGGGGCCCGCGCCGGCCGGAGCGGCTAAAACGAAGGGACGTTGGCGTTTTTGTCCCTTCCTGCTCTTGCCGGCGCGGCGCCGCCGGTTTCATCCAAGGTCCGTCTCCATGTCGCTTCCGGACTCCATGTTCGCCATGCTTTGCCATGCCCCCGGCCAGCCGCTGGTGGCCGGGCGGCTGCCGCTGCCCATGCCGGGGGCCGGCCAGTTGCTGGTGCGGGTCGGCGCCTGCGGTGTCTGCCGTACCGACCTGCATGTGATCGACGGCGAGCTGCCTGAGACGCGCTTCCCCGTCATTCCCGGCCACGAGATCGTCGGCCGCGTCGCCGCCGTCGGCGCTGGTGTGCCGGGGTTCGCGCCGGGGGCACGGGTCGGGATTCCGTGGCTGGGCTTCAGCTGCGGCCGCTGCCGCTACTGCCGGGCCGGGCGCGAGAACCTCTGCGACCGCGCCCGCTTTCATGGCCACACCTTGCCGGGCGGCTACGCCGAATTCACGCTGGCGGACGCCCGCTACTGTTTTCCCTTGCCCGAGGGGTATTCCGATCGGGATGCCGCGCCGCTGCTCTGCGCCGGACTGATCGGCCATCGCGCCTTGCGCATGGCCGGCGAGGCCCGGCACCTAGGCCTCTACGGCTTCGGGGCGGCCGCGCACATCGTCACGCAGCTCGCGCTGTCACAAGGGCGGCGGGTGTATGCGTTTACCCGTCCCGGCGACGACCGGGCACAGGAATTCGCCCGCCGACTCGGCGCCTGCTGGGCCGGGGCCAGTGACACGCCGCCGCCGCATGTACTGGACGCCGCGCTGATCTTCGCCCCGGTCGGCCCGCTGGTGCCGGCGGCGCTGGCGCAGGTGCGCAAGGGCGGCACGGTGGTCTGCGCCGGCATCCACATGAGCGACATCCCGGCGTTTCCCTACCGCCTGCTGTGGGGAGAGCGCCGGCTGGTCTCGGTCGCCAACCTGACCCGGGCCGACGGCCTTGAAT
>JASLDQ010000004.1 GCA_030151505.1 Chromobacteriaceae bacterium | reverse complement strand
GCCTGGGCAAGCAGGGCAAGAACATCTTCTACCGTGATTTCATCCACCACCTGAAGCATTCCAACGACCAGTTCGTCGTCGCGCCCGGCATCCGCGGTCTGGTGATGGCGGTGTTCGTGCTGCCGTCCTTTCCCTACGTGTTCAAGCTGATCAAGGACGTGTTCGGCGGCAGCAAGGACGTCGACCGCGCCACCGTCAAACGCAAGTACACCCTGGTCAAGCGGCACGACCGGGTCGGACGCCTGGCCGACACGCTGGAGTTCTCCAACGTCGCCTTCCCGCGCGCCCGCTTCGCGCCCGCACTGGTCGAGGAGCTCAAGCGGTTGGCGCCGTCGTCGATCGAGGAAGAGGGCGACACCCTCATCGTCAAGCACCTCTACATCGAGCGGCGGATGAAGCCGCTCAACATCTACCTCGACGAAGCCACGCCGGAACAGAAGGTCCATGCCGTGCGCGAATACGGCGACGCAATCAAGGAGCTCGCCAGCGCCAACATCTTCCCGGGCGACATGCTGTTCAAGAACTTCGGCGTGACCCGCTACGGCCGGGTGATCTTCTACGACTACGACGAAATCGAGTACCTGACCGACTGCAACTTCCGCGAGATTCCGGAAGCGCCGACGCCGGAGATGGAGATGGCGGCCGAGCCGTGGTATCCGGTTGCCCGCAACGACGTGTTCCCAGAGGAGTTCGGTCGTTTCCTGCTGGGCGATCCGGTGGTGCGGCAGGTTTTCCTGCAATACCACCGCGACCTGCTCAGTCCGGCGTTCTGGCGCGACAAGCAGGCGCGGGTGAGGGCCGGCGTCATGGACGACTTCTATCCCTATCCGCAGTCGCTGCGCTTTTGCGAATCGATGAAGGAAGATGTCACCGGCCTGGGGGTCGTGGCGCCGACCTCCCGGCCGTAGCCGTCGGCGTTTCCTCTCGCCGGTAAAACGACGACAATGCGGCGGATTCCATCTCCGCCGCTTTTCGTTCATGTCCCGCGTCATTCTGCTCAACAAGCCTTACGGCACCATCTGCCAGTTCAGCCCCAGCCCGCCTCATGCCACCCTGGCCGACTGGGTGCCGGTCCCCGGCGTCTATCCGGCCGGCCGGCTCGATACCGACAGCGAAGGACTGGTGCTGCTGACCGATCACGGTCCGCTGCAGCACGCCATCGCCCATCCCGGCGCGAAGCAGGCGAAAACCTACTGGGTGCAGGTAGAGGGCGTGCCCGAGCCTGCGCAGCTGGAGCAGCTGAGGCGCGGGGTCGATCTGGGGGATTTCGTTACCTTGCCTGCGCAGGTGCGTGAGATTGCCGAACCGGCCGGCCTGTGGGCGCGCGTGCCGCCGGTACGGTTTCGTCAAAGCATTCCTACCCGCTGGCTCGAGTTGGTCATCACCGAGGGAAAAAACCGGCAGGTGCGGCGCATGACGGCCAAGGTGGGCTTACCGACCTTGCGGCTGGTCCGGGCCGCGATTGGTCCGTTGACGCTGGAGGGGCTCTTGCCGGGGCAATGGCGGGAGGTTGACGAGGCCGCGTTGCCGCGGGCGTGGCGCCAGGCATTGCAGGCGCGCTCAGGCGGGCCGGTGCATGCCGGCAAGGCGCAGTGGTACAACGGGGTAAAGCGGACGGGGAAAACCGGAAGGCGTCCGTAGCGGGGTCTGGGCTACGGTCGAACTCGTCAGTCCAGATCAGCCAAAGTAGGTGAGGGCACCCGAGCTGGTCAGACCAAGGTGGAAACGTGCATCGCTATTCTGTCCGTCCAGAGCGTTTTCAATCGCCCGCACGGCTTCGAACAGCACTTCGGTTTCCTTGTAGTACTGGGTGAGTTGAACATTGCCACACAACACGGTGTCGATCAGATCGATATCCGGGTGCCGACCGTCTGTTTCCATCAGGCCATGTTCGGCGGTGATGAATTCGATAGCGGGCGGGATGCTGATGCCGGTCCGGGCGATCTCGGCATAGGCCAGTTCGGCGAACTTGGCCAACTGCTGCTTGGCTTGGGTGCGCAGGCTGGCCAGGGACAGCGCCGAGACGTCGGCTCTCGACGTGTTATTGGACATTACGGAGAGCATTTGTTGTTTTCCTTTCGCGGGTGAGGTTGGTGGGTACGACCCAGTAAATATAGAAATAACTTCCGCGTTTGCCGGGAGTTTTGCGTAATTAATAGAAACTAGTTCAGTAGCTTTTTGATCTGGAACAAGAATTCGAGCGCGGTGCGCGGGCTCATGTCGTCCGGATCCGCCTCCATCAGCCTTTCCAGCGCGGGGTGCGTTTCGGGCTCGGGCGGGCTGGCCGGAACGGTGAACAAATCCGGTTGCGTGTGCGCCACACTCTGCGCTTCCAGCTCGGCCAGCTTGCGCCGCGCCTGCTTGATCACCCCACCCGGCACCCCGGCCAGACTCGCCACCTGCAGGCCGTAGCTCTGGCTGGCCGGCCCGTCCTCCACATGGTGCAAGAACACGATGCGGTCCTTGTGCTCGACTGCCGACAGATGCACGTTGGCCACGGTCGGACAGTCGCCCGCCAGCCGGGTCAGCTCAAAGTAATGGGTGGCGAACAGCGCGTAGCTGCGGTTGCGGTCGATCAGCGCGCGCGCGATCGACCAAGCCAGCGCTAGCCCGTCGAAGGTCGAGGTGCCGCGCCCGACCTCGTCCATCAGCACTAGGCTCCACTCGTTGGCGTTGTTGAGGATGTTGGCCGTCTCGGTCATCTCCACCATGAAGGTCGAGCGCCCGCCGGCCAGGTCGTCCGACGCGCCGATGCGGGTGAAGATGCGGTCGACCCGGCCGATCACCGCGCGCTCGGCCGGCACGAAGCTGCCGATGTGGGCCAAGAGCGTGATCAGCGCAACCTGGCGCATATAGGTCGACTTACCGCCCATATTCGGGCCGGTGATCAGCAAAAGCTTGCGCCCGACGTCGAAGCGGGTGTCGTTGGCGATGAAGCGCTCCACCTGCGCCTCCACCACCGGATGGCGGCCGTTGACGATCTCCAGCCGCGCGCCGACCGTCAGCTCCGGCATCACATAGCCCTGCGTCTCGGCCCGCTCGGTGAGTGCGGCCAGCGCGTCCAGCCCGGCCACCGCCTGCGCGGTCAGCTTCAGCTCGGCGATGTGCGGCGCCAGCGCGTCGAGTAGTTCGTCGTACAGGCGCTTTTCCAGCGCCAGCGCGCGCTCGTTGGCCGACAGAGCCTTGTCCTCGAATTCCTTCAGCTCCGGCGTGATGTAGCGCTCGGCGTTCTTCAGCGTCTGGCGGCGGCGGTAGTCGTCCGGCACCTTGTCGGCCTGGGCGCGACCGACCTCAATGTAGAAGCCATGCACCCGGTTGTATTCGACCTTGAGTGTGCTGATGCCGCTGCGCTCGCGTTCGCGCGCTTCCAGCGCCAAGAGATAGTCGCCGCAGTTCTGCTGGATGCCGCGCAGCTCGTCCAGCTCGGCGCTGTAGCCGTCATTGATCACGCCGCCGTCGCGGATCATCGCCGCCGGCTCGGCCCGCACCGCGCGCGCCAGCAAGCCCGCCACCGGCGAATCGGCCGGCAGGTGGGTTCCCAGCTGACCGAGCAGGGCGGCGGGCTTGCCCGCCAGCAGCGGCAGGAGCTGCGGCAGCACCGTCAGGCTGTCGCGCAGCGCCGACAGGTCGCGCGGCCGCGCGCTCTTGAGGGCGATACGGGCGGTGATGCGCTCGATGTCGGCCACCGCGTCGAGCATCCGGTGCAGCTCGGCGTGAACCGGGAACAGGGCGGCCACCGCCTCCAGCCGCGCCCGGATCGCCGCGTGGTCGCGCAGCGGGTGGTGCAGCCAGTGGCGCAAGGTGCGGCTGCCCATTGCGGTCGCGCAGGTGTCCAGCAGCGAGAACAGCGTCGGCGCCGCCTCGCCGCGGATGGTCTCGGTCAGCTCCAGATTGCGGCGGGTGGCGGCATCCATTTCCAGCCAGGCCGACATGCTTTCCACCGTCAGCCCGCCCACGTGCGCCAGCTCGCCGCTTTGGGTGCCGCGCGCGTACTCCAGCAGGGCCCCGGCCGCGCCCAGCGCCGGGCCTAGGCCGTCGGCGCCGAAACCGGCCAGATCGCGCACGCCGAAGTGGCGCGCCAGCCGCTCGGCGGCACTCGCCGCGTCGAAATGCCACGGCGGCAGCCGCCGCAGCGGGATGCGCAGGCCATCGAGCAGCGCCGGCAGGGTCGATTCGTCCGGCAGCAAGAGTTCGGCCGGACGTAGCCGCTCCAGCTCGTTCTGCAGCCGCTCGGCGTCGGTTTCCAAGAGGCGGAAGTCGCCGCTGGCGAGCGACAGCCACGCCAGCCCCAGCCGGCCCTTGTCGAAGCACAGCGCCAACAGCAGGTTGTCGGCCTTGTCGTCCAGCAGCGCCGCGTCGGTCAGCGTGCCCGGCGTCACCACCCGCACCACCTTGCGCTCGACCGGACCCTTGCTGGTGGCCGGGTCGCCGATCTGCTCACAGATCGCCACCGACTCGCCCAGCCGCACCAGCCGCGCCAGATACTGCTCGGCGGCGTGAAAAGGAATACCCGCCATGGGGATGGGCTGGCCGGCCGACTGGCCGCGCGCGGTCAGGGTGATGTCCATCAGCCGCGCGGCCTTGACCGCATCGTCGTAGAACAGCTCGTAGAAATCGCCCATGCGGTAGAACAGCAGCTTGTCCGGGTGATCGGCCTTGAGGCCGAGGTACTGCTGCATCATCGGGGTGTGCTGGGGGGCGGCGCTGGATTTGAGAGTCATGAATACGGCTTCGGTAAACGGCTGAGCGGCCCGCTCGGGGCCGGAAACCACGCATTTTCCCATGTTTTGCCGCAAAAAAAGCGCCCGGTGGAGCCGGGCGCATTCGGGGAGGGGCGGGAAAGACCGGACGTTGCCATCCACGCCGGGCGTGGCTCCTGCCGCGGGGCGCGCCAGCACATGCGATGCGGCAAGGCGGCCCGGCGCAGCAGGGCGGGGCTAGATGTCCTGGCCTTCGACGATGCCGTCGTGCGCGACATCGCGCTTGGGCAGGATCAGGTTGAGCACGATGGCCAGAATCGAGCACAGGCCGACGCCGACCAGGCTGAAGCTGCCGAACTTGAGTTCCAGCGCGCCGATGCCGGCGGTCAGCACCACCGACACGATCACCAGATTGCGCGGCGCCATCAGGTCGACCTTGGCCTCGATCAGGGTCTTGAGGCCGATGGAGGCGATGGTGCCGAACAGCAGCACCATGATGCCGCCCATCACCGGCATCGGGATCGACACCAAGAGCGCGTTGAACTTGCCGAAGAAGGCCATGGCGATGGCGAAGATCGCCGCCCAGGTCATCACCACCGGATTGAAGTTCTTGGTGATCATCACCGCGCCGGTCACTTCGGCGTAGGTGGTGACCGGCGGGCCGCCGATCAGGCCGGCGATGCACACGCCCAGCCCGTCGCCGGCCAGCGTGCGGTGCAGGCCGGGCGTCTTGGTGTAGTCGTTGCCGGTGACGCCGCTGATGGCCATCACGCCGCCGATGTGCTCGATCGCCGGGGCGATGGCGACCGGCAGCATGAACAGGGCCGCGGCCCAGTTCACTTCCGGGGTGACGAAGTGCGGCGCGACGAACCACGGCGCGTCGGCGATCTTGGCGAAGTCCACCAGCCCCATGAAGGCGGCGGCGATGTAGCCGACGACGACGCCGGCCAGGATCGGCACGAGCCGGAACATGCCGCGGGCGTAGATGCTGACCAGCACGGTGGTGGCCAGCGAGATGGCGGCGAGCAGGATGGCGGTCTGGTAGGGCACGACCTGGTCGGCGCCGGCGCGGCCCATCGCCATATTGCTGGCGACGGTGGCGACCGAGAGGCCGATGATCATGATGACCGGGCCGATCACCACCGGCGGCAGCAGCTTGTTGACCGCCGCCACGCCGCGCCAGCGCACCAGCGCGGCGAACACGAAGTACATGAAGCCGGCCGCGAACAGGCCGAACATGGTGCTGGGCATGCCCCAGGTCTGGATCGAATAGATGATCGGCGCGATGAAGGCGAAGCTGGAGCCGAGGAAAATCGGTACCCGGCGACCGGTGCACAGCTGGAACAGCAGGGTGCCGACGCCGGCGCCCAGCAGCGCCATGGCCGGGTTGAGCCCGGTCAGGAGCGGCACCAGCACCAGCGCCCCGAACGCGACAAACAGGATTTGCGCGCCGGAGATGGCGGTTTTGAGTTGTTGGAACATGGATGGATTTCTCCCTGAAATCGGTCAGGCAAACGGAATGGCCGCTGCGGCGGCTCTCATAAAAAAGCGACGCCCGGGGGCGTCGCGTACAAGGTGGAGATTGACAGGCATTGCTGCCCGCAATCATCAAGCATGTTTTGTGCCAAAAATCTTGTCGCCGGCATCGCCCAGCCCCGGGATGATGTAACCCTGCTCGTTCAGGTGGCTGTCGAGCGAGGCGGTGTAGATCTGCACGTCGGGGTGGGCATCGTTGACGGCCTTGACCCCTTCCGGCGCGGCGACCATCACGATCGCCTTGATCGCCTTGCAGCCCTTGCGCTTCAAGAGGTCGATGGTGGCGACCATCGAGCCGCCGGTGGCCAGCATCGGGTCGATGATCAGCGCGATGCGCTCGTCCAGGCTGTCGACGAACTTGTCGAAATAGGGCACCGGTTCCAGCGTTTCCTCGTTGCGGTACAGGCCGACCACGCTGATCTTGGCGCTGGGCACCAGATCGAGCACGCCGTCCATCATGCCGAGGCCGGCGCGCAGGATGGGCACGATGGTCACTTTCTTGCCCTTGATCTGCTGCACGTCGATCGGGCCGCACCAGCCGGCGATGCCGACCGTTTCCAGCTCGAAGTCGCGGGTGGCCTCGTAGGCCAGCAGGCGCGCGAGTTCCTGGGTCAGCGTACGGAATTTGTAGGTGCTGATTTCGCCTTCGCGCAGCAGGCCGAGTTTGTGTTGCACCAGCGGGTGCTTGACGATGTGGATGTTCATGGATTCTTCGCCCGGATGTGATTCCGGCAGCGCGAGGCGCTGCCGGGAGATGCGGTTGCTTCAGCCCTTTATGCCATTGATGCCGGTGAAGGCAGCGAAGCCGTGGGCTGATGAAACATTGGGCGGGATTTTATCCTGAAACCGCCGGCACCGGCATGACTGAATCGCCGGGCGGAGGCACGGGCAGGCCGTCCGGCTTGCGTCAGGCTTGCGTTTCCTGCAGGAGGGTCTGCAGCTCGCCGCTCTGGAACATCTCGGTCATGATGTCCGAGCCGCCGATGAACTCGCCCTTGACGTAGAGCTGCGGTACGGTCGGCCAGTTGGAGAAGTCCTTGATGCCCTGGCGGATTTCCGGGTCTTCCAGCACGTTGACGGTGGCCACGCGGCTCACGCCACAGGCTTTCAGGATCTGGATCGCCTTGGCGGAGAAGCCGCACTGCGGGAACTGGCCCGTGCCCTTCATGTAGAGGATGACGGAGTTGTCGGTGATCTGCTGGCGGATTTCGGCCTGTACGTCGCGCATGGCGGGCTCCTCGGAAAAGTCTGGGAATATTGCGGGCGATAAAGCCCGAGTGATTTAGTCGGATTTTAACCACGCGCCGGCGGCAGGGTCAATTTGACCCCGCTGCCGGGCGGAGTCGGTTTACGCGGCGGCGCGGCGCTCCAGCACGGCGGCGAAGAAGCCGTCGCTGCCGTGTTCGCGCGGATTCAGCCGCAGGCGCTCGCCGGTGTCCAGCGCGATCTTCTGCTCGCGCAGGAGCTGGTCGGCCGGCAGCTGGACGAAGTCTGGGTGGGCGGCGAGGAAGGCGTCGACGATGGCATCGTTCTCGGACGGCAGGATGGAGCAGGTGGCGTACACCAGCCGGCCGCCGACCTTCACCAGCCGGGCCGCCGAAGCGAGGATGTCGGCCTGCAGGCGGTTGAGTTCCTCGACCGATTCGGCGCTCTGGCGGAATTTCAGGTCCGGATTGCGGCGCAGCGTGCCCATGCCCGAGCACGGCGCGTCGACCAGCACCCGGTCGATCTTGCCGGCCAGCCGCTTGATGCGGGCATCGTTTTCGGTGTCGATCAGCTGCGGGTGGACGTTGGACAGGCCCGAACGCGCCAGGCGCGGCTTGAGGTTGGCCAGCCGCTTTTCCGACACGTCGAAGGCGTACAGGCGGCCGGTCGAGGCCATCATCGCGCCCAGCAGCAGGGTCTTGCCGCCGGCGCCGGCGCAGAAGTCCACCACCATTTCGCCGCGGCGCGGGCCGAGCAGCACGCCGAGTAGCTGGCTGCCCTCGTCCTGCACCTCGACCCGGCCTTCCTTGAAGATTTCCATGCGGTTGATCGCCGGCTTGCCCTTCACCCGGATGCCGAACGGCGAGTAGGGCGTGGCTGCGGCCGGGATGCCGGAAGCCTCGAGCGAGGCGAGCATGTCCTCGCGGCGGGCCTTGAGTGTGTTGACGCGCAGATCCAGCGGGGCGGGGTTCTGCATGCCGTGGCCGAGCGCCAGGATGGCGTCGTCGTCCATGCCGGACGCGGCCAGCGCCTCGGCCACCCAGTCGGGCAGCTCGGCGCGCTGGGCCAGCGTCAGCTCCGGCGCGGCCGCCTTGAGGTGGCCGGCCCACTTCTTTTCTTCTTCGGTCAGCAGGCTGTCGAGTTCGCGCAGGTTGAGGCCGCGGATCTTGACCAGGCTGGCGATGGCCAGCCGCTTGGGGGTCGGACTGGGCGCGGTGAGGGCGGCCAGGAGCGAGTAGCGCCGCAGCACGGCGAACACGGTTTCGGCGATGAGGTGACGGTCCTGCGAGCCCAGCTTGGGGCGGTCGCGGAAGAAGGCCGACAGCACGACATCGGCCGGGCGCTCGAACGACAGGACGCGACGCAGCGCGTCGACGACGGTATTGAACTGGATTGGGCTAATTGCCACTGGGTTGTTCCCTTGCTGGTTTTTCGAGCTTGGTCTCGTTGCCGATGACCAGTTTGATCAGGCGCTGATCCAGCACTTTGTCCTCGTCGCGGCGACGGATGCGGATCGGCAGGTTGTTGTATTGCGGCGCCAGCCAGAATTCGGTGGTGTCGCCGTCGCCCTGGCTGCGGGCCAGCACGGCCGGCACCCGGGTGTCGCCGACCATCACGTCCGAATCGCCGACGGTGACGACCGGGTAGGTGTAGACCTTCTTGCCGGTGGTGATCTGGACGGGCTTGTCCAGCGTCGCCCCACCCTTGAGCGCGATCTGGAAGGCCACGCTGATGATGTCCTGCGCACCGGTTTCGAGCGGCGCCGTCTTGTCCCCCTCGTTGCCGTAGGTCAGGGTCTTGCTGCCCCAGTCGAAACGGGCCGACTCGCGCCGCTTGCCGCCCCGCTCGGCGATGAACTCGTCCGGGCGCAGGCCGGTGGCGGTCACGCTGCCCAGGCTCTGGTAGTGCAGGCGCGGGCCGATGATCGGGCGCAGCAGCACGTCGATCCGGTAGTGTGAGCCATCGAGCTGCCAGTCGAAATCGCCCAGGCCGGCGAGGAAATTACCGTAGTACACCTCGTACACCAGGGTGGCGTGCTGAGGGAAGCGCTTGGCGTTCTGCGCAGCCAAGGCCGCCAGCGCGGCTTCGTCGTCCTCGGCCGGCGCGGGCGGCGGCGCAGCGGATTCGGCTGCTGCGGCCGGGGCGGTGTCCGCCGGCGGCGTGTCGCCGGACTCGCCGCTCGCCGCCGGGGCCGGCTCGGTCCGGGCGGGTTCGACCGGCGCCGGTTTGGGCCGGACCTTCTTCGCCGGCTTGGCCGGCCCGGCCTCGGGCAGTGCGATGGCAGGCGGCGCCGGCGGAGCCGCTTGGGCCGGGGTTGCGGCGACGGGGGCTTCCACCTGTTGCGCGTACAGCTCGACCGACAGAGGGCGAACGTCCGGGGCGGGCGGCGTGCTCGGCGCGAAGCTGAACGGCTTGAGGTCGGCCACGATCAGCAGGTGCAGCGCCAACGACACGACCAGCGCTGCGAGCCAGGTGAGCTGTCGCGGCGTCGGCCGGTTCATCGTGTCAGGCTGCCAGCGGAGCGAACAGGGCGGCAGCGTCGGGGCGAGGGTGGTCATGGATCCTTACTTTCAGCCCGTCGATTTGCAGGCGGCCTTCGACAAACCAGTGCACGGCCTGCGGATAAATCCGGTGTTCGACCTCCAGCACGCGCGCGGCCAGTGCCGCGGCATCGTCGTCGGGAAGGACCGGCACGACGCCCTGGGCGACGATGGGGCCGTGGTCGAGCTCGGCGGTGACGAAATGCACGGTGCAGCCGGCCACCTTGCAGCCCGCCTCGATCGCCCGCTCGTGGGTGTGCAGGCCGCCGAAGGACGGCAGCAGCGAGGGGTGGATGTTGAACATCCGGCCCTCGTAGCGGCGGGTGAAGGCCGGAGTCAGGATGCGCATGAAGCCGGCCAGCACCACCAGATCCGGCGCGTAGCCGTCGATGACGTCAGCCAGCCGGGCGTCGAAGGCCTCGCGGCTGTCGAACTGCTTGTGGTCGAGCCCGACCGCCTCGATGCCGCGCTGCGCGGCCCAGGCCAGCCCCGCCGCGTCCGGCCGGTTGCTGATGACCGCCGCGATGCGCGCGCCGGGAATCGCGGCGTCGACGATGGCCTGCATGTTCGAACCGCGGCCGGAGATCAGGATGACGATGTTTTTCATTCGGACTTCGTGAAATGTGGACGGATGGGACGTGTGGCGGGCCCGGGGCGGACGGGGCTCGGGGGGAGCCGCGGCCCGCCGCGCGTTTGCGGGCAAGGGGGCGGGTGAAACGTCAACGGCGCGGGGCGCCCGCCGCATTTCACTCTCCCCCTGTTTCCGCCCGGACGGCCTTACGCCACCTGGGTCTGGTGCTCGTCGCCCACGCGCTCGCGCACCTGGCCCAGACGATAGACGGTTTCGCCCTGTTCGGTCAGGAAAGCCGCCGCACGGTCGGCGTGCTCGGCGGCGACGATCACCACCATGCCGACGCCGCAGTTGAAGGTGCGGTACATCTCCTGCGTGTCGACCTGGCCCTCGGCCTGCAGCCACT
Source organism: Chromobacteriaceae bacterium (assembly GCA_030151505.1). GTDB lineage: Bacteria > Pseudomonadota > Gammaproteobacteria > Burkholderiales > Aquaspirillaceae > JASLDQ01. Next base: position 4,495 of record JASLDQ010000004.1, on the reverse strand, counting down.
GGAACAGCTTGGGCAGGGTCCAGCTCTTGGCATCGATCTGGGCGACCGTGTTGGCCGGCAGCACGCGCGGCACGTTCTCGGTGATGCCGCCGCCGGTGATGTGGGCCATCCCCTTGACCGGCAGTTCGGCCATCAGCGCCAAGAGCGGCTTCACGTAGATGCGGGTCGGCGCCATCACCACGTCGGCGAAGGACTTGCCGTTGTCGAACTCGGCGGCGAGGTCCGGCTTGGCGCGCTCGATGATCTTGCGCACGAGGCTGTAACCGTTGGAATGCGCGCCGTTGGAGGCCAGCCCCAGCACCACGTCGCCGGCGGCGATGTCGCGGCCGGTGATGACCTTGGACTTTTCCACCACGCCGACGGCGAAGCCGGCCAGGTCGTATTCGCCCACCGGGTACATGCCCGGCATTTCGGCGGTTTCGCCGCCGATCAGCGCGCAGCCAGCCTGCTCGCAGCCGCTGGCGATGCCCTTGATCACTTCGGTGGCGGCCGGCACGTCGAGCTTGCCGCAGGCGAAGTAGTCGAGGAAGAACAGCGGCTCGGCACCCTGCACCAGGATGTCGTTGACGCTCATGCCGACGAGGTCGATGCCGACCGTGTCGTGGCGGTTCCATTCGAAGGCGAGCTTGAGCTTGGTGCCGACACCGTCGGTGCCCGACACCAGCACCGGTTCCTTGTACTTCTTGGAAATCTCGACCAGCGCGCCGAAGCCGCCGATGTCGCCCAGCACTTCGGGACGCATGGTGCGCTTGGCGAACGGTTTGATGTTTTCGACCAGCTGGTCGCCGGCGTCGATGTCTACGCCTGCATCGCGGTAGCTGAGGGATTGGCTCACGGAGCGCTCGCTTTCTTGCAAAATGTGTTCTGCGGTAAAGACATGACATACTGCACGCGGTTGCGCGCGCAAAATGCCGAAAAAATCGCTGATTACAACATTTTACCCGAACATGAGACGAACCCGTAGTGTGGTGAACCCCGGACGGCGCTGGCCGTGGCTGTTGCTGCTCGCCGGCGGTGCCTGGTTGCTGTGGCAACTGGCCCCGGTGCTGGCGCCGTTCGCGGCCGGCGCGGCCTTGGCCTACCTGACCGTACCGTTGGTCGACCGGCTGGAGGCGCGCCGGATCCGGCGCGATATCGGGGCGATGCTGGTGCTGCTGCTGGCCTCGCTGGTCCTGCTGCTGCTGCTGATGCTGATCATCCCGATGCTGGTGTCGCAGGTGTCGAGCCTGATCGAGCGCCTGCCGTCGCTGGTCGACCGCGCCGAGCTGTGGGGCGAGCGGGTGGTGTCGCCGTGGCTGCTCGACGCCTTCGGCCTCGCCATCCACTTCGATTCGGTCTCGGTCAAGCGCACCATCGCCAGCAATATCGGCAACCTGCGCGCCGCGCTGACCGGTGCGCTGCCGGCGCTGACCGATCAGGGCATGGCGCTGCTCACCTTCCTCAGCAACCTGTTCCTGACCCCGGTGGTGGCGTTCTACTTCCTGCGCGACTGGCACGGCATCGTCGAGCGCTGCGCCCGCCTGCTGCCGGACCGCTGGCGCGACGAAACCGCGCGGGTGGCCGGCAACATCAACCACATTGTCGGCGAATTCCTGCGCGGCCAGCTGGCGGTGATGCTGATCATGGCGGTGTTGTACGGCACCGGCTGGCGGCTGGCCGGCCTGCAGTCGGGCATCGCCATCGGCGTGGTGGCCGGCCTCCTGGTGTGCATACCCTATGTCGGCGCCTTCATCGGCGTGCTGCTGGCCACGCTGGCCGCGCTGCTGCAGTTCGGCGACCTGTCCGGCCTCTTGATCGTATGGGCGGTGTACGCGGCGGCGCAGACCGCCGAGAGCTTCTACATCACCCCCAAGCTGGTGGGCGACCGCATCGGTCTGCACCCGGTGCTGGTGATCTTCGCCCTGATGGCCTTCGGCGCGCTGTTCGGCTTCATCGGCGTGCTGGTGGCGCTGCCGGCCTCGGCGGTGCTGCAGGTGCTGTGGCACGAGGGGCTGGACCGCTACTTCGCCTCGCGCTGGTATCGGCGTAGAATCGGCCGGCACATCCGCCCATGACTCATTCGATTCCCAAGCCGTTGGACCAACTCGTTCTCGACCTCACCCCGCCGCCGGCCCCGGCGTTCGACCATTTCATCGCCGAACACAACCGGCAGATCATCGCCGCGCTGACCGACCCCGCCGGCGAACGCTTCATCTACCTGTGGGGCGAGCCGGGCGTGGGCAAGACCCACCTGTTGCAGCAATGGGTCGAACATGCCCACACCACCGGCCGCGCCGCGCTGTATCTGGACGCCCGCACCGAACCCCTGCCGGACTTCGCCCGCGAAGCCCGCTGCGTGGCGGTCGACCACGTCGACGACCTGACGCCGGACGACCAGATCACCCTGTTCTCGATCTACAACTCGCTCAAAGAGGGCGAGGGCCAGCTGCTGACCGCCGGCCGCCTGCCGCCGGCCCGGCTGGAGCTGCGCGACGACCTGCGCACCCGCCTCGGCTGGGGGCTGGTGTTCCAGGTGCAGGCGATGAGCGACGGCGACAAGCTCGCCGCGCTCAAGCGCCATGCCGCCATGCGCATGCTCGACATTCCCGACGACGTGCTGCGCTGGCTGATCACCCACTGGCGCCGCGACATGTCGAGCCTGGTGGCGATGATCGACGCGCTCGACCACTATTCGCTCGCGCTGCAAAAGCCGATCACCGTGCCTTTCGTCAAACACATCCTGCAATCGAAACTGTCCGCCACATGAACCTTGCCCTCTTCGATCTCGACAACACCCTGCTCGCCGGCGACTCCGACGTTGAATGGCCGCGCTACCTGATCAACCAGGGCGCGCTGGACGCCGAGTTCTACCACCGCGAAAACGACCGCTTCTACGAGCAGTACAAGGACGGCACGCTCGACATCCACGAATTCCTCGACTTCCAGCTCTCGCCGCTGGCGCAACACTCGCGCGAGCAGCTCGACGCCTGGCACGCCGACTACCTCGAGACTCACATCAAGCCCATCGTCGCGCCTGGCGCGCGCGCGCTGCTGGCCGCGCACCAGGCCAAGGGCGACCTCATCGTCATCGTCACCGCCACCAACCGCTTCATCACCGCGCCCATCGCGCGCGAACTCGGGGTCGAGCACCTGATCGCCACCGAGCTGGAGGAGCATCCGGATGGCCGCTTCACCGGCAAGCCCACCGGCCTGCCGAGTTTCCAGGACGGCAAGATCACCCGCCTGCACGACTGGCTGGCCGAACGCGGCCAGAGCCTGAGCGACTTCGGCCGCAGCTTCTTCTACAGCGATTCGCGCAACGACATTCCGCTGTTGTCCATCGTCACCGATCCGGTGGCGGTCGATCCGGACGAGGCGCTGCGCGCGCATGCCGAGGCGAGCGGCTGGCCGGTGCTGTCGCTGCGGTAACAAGCTGTATTACGCGCGGGCGTATCGGCATGGTGGACGCGCCACGGCTCCTTTTCGCCTGAGGGCGACTTCCTTTCTTTGCCTCGCCAAAGAAAGGAAGCAAAGAAAGGCGACCCCGACTATGCTGCCCCGCGGCGCGGGGTTCCCGTCTTGCCGAACCGTTTCGAGGCGAAGCCGGAACTCGCTGGCCGCTAACGTCGGCCAGCTCAAACAGCCGGCTTCTTAAAACCTCGAAACGGCCTGGCCAGCCGGCGGCGCAAACGGGCAGTCCACGAGCGCCACCGTTCCTTGCCTTGCCCCCGCTGCCGATCAAGTCTCAACCCATCCATTTCCGAATCCTTGACGCCATGAACCCCGACACTCTCGAACGCCTGCTCTCCCGCGCCGAAGCCGTGCTGGCGCGGCTTGAAACCGTGCTGCCGCCGGCCATGCCCGAACCGGACTGGAACGCTATCGCCTTCCGCTGGCGCAGCAAGAACGGCCGCGGCTGGCTGGAAGCCATCGTCGCCCCCCACGCGATCCGCCTGGCCGACATCGCCAACGTCGACGGGCAGAAGCAGCGGCTGGTGCGCAATACCGAGCAGTTCCTAGAGGGGCGGCCGGCCAACAACGTGCTCCTGACCGGCGCGCGCGGTACCGGCAAGTCGTCGCTGGTGAAGGCGCTGCTGCCCGGGTACGCCGAACGCGGCCTGCGCCTGATCGAGGTCGACAAGGGCCACTTGGCCGATCTGCCCGAGATCGTCGAGCTGGTGTCGGCCCGGCCCGAGCGCTTCGTGCTGTACTGCGACGACCTGAGCTTCGAGGACGGCGACGACGGCTACAAGGCGCTCAAGACCGCGCTGGACGGCGGCATCGCCCGCCGTTGCGACAACCTGGTCGTGTACGCCACCTCCAACCGTCGCCACCTGCTGCCCGACCGCATGCAGGACAATCTGGCCACCACCACCGTCAACGACGAAATCCATCCCGGCGAGGCGGTGGAGGAAAAAGTGTCGTTGTCCGAGCGCTTCGGCCTGTGGCTGTCGTTCTATCCGTTCAGCCAAGAGGACTACCTGGCGGCGGTGGATGTGTGGCTGGCGCATTTCGG
>JASLDQ010000354.1 GCA_030151505.1 Chromobacteriaceae bacterium | reverse complement strand
TGTCCAAGACAAAAATGTTGTAAATCGTGCGATACGTTCGTATTCTAGGGTTGTGCCGCACATTTGACTAGGACAAATTATCTGTTTGTCCAAGGTCTGCCAAGTTAATCAGGCTGTCGCGGCCGGGCCAAATGGATCGGCCGCATTTCGGTCACCGGCATAGGCCAGACCCCGGCTCCACTCAATACAGGATTTGCGATGAACGCTCCCAAAACCTTCTTCCTGCCGGACGTGCAATCCAGCGCCGATCTGCGCAACCTGGCGATCCAACAGGTAGGGGTGAAGTCGATCACCCATCCCGTCATGGTGCAGACTGCAACCGGGGTTCAGCCCTCGATCGCCACCATCGACATGACCGTGCGTTTGCCCGCAGAGGTGAAAGGCACGCACATGTCCCGTTTTCTGGAAGTGCTGCAGGCCCACGACGCACCGCTGTCCTTGTCCAGCCTGAGTGGTTTGATGGAGACGATGTTGGACCGGCTTGAAGCCGACAGCGGCATGATCCGGATGGAAATGCCGTATTTCGTCCGCAAGGCCGCGCCGGTTTCCGGAGTGGAAAGCCTGCTGGATTACCGGCTAACCCTGACGGCCGAACAGCGAGCCGGCCGGCTGACCTTGACCCAGCAAGTGATGGTGCCGGTCACCAGCCTCTGTCCCTGCTCGAAAGAGATTTCCCGCTACGGCGCCCACAACCAGCGTTCGCACCTCACCCTTGCGGCGACCCTGGCCAGCGGGGCCGACCTGCCGACCGAAGACCTGATCGCCATCGCCGAGCAAAGTGCTTCGTGCGAGCTGTGGGGGCTGCTCAAGCGCCCGGATGAGAAGTACGTCACCGAGCGTGCCTACGACAATCCGAAGTTTGTCGAAGACCTGGTGCGGGACATCGCGGTGGCGCTTGGCGCGGATGAACGCATCGCGCATTACCGGGTGTCTTCCGAAAACTTCGAGTCGATTCACAACCACTCGGCCTATGCCTACATCGAAGGACCGCAAATCTCATGAAGATCGCGGTCATCGGCGCCGGCATCGCCGGCCTGTCCTGCGCCTATAGCATCGAACGGCAGCTGCGCGAGGCCGGCCGCGACGATCATCAGGTCACGCTATTCGAAGCAAACGGCTATTTCGGCGGCCACAGCCATACGGTCGACGTCAGCCTGGACACGCCAGAGGGCGTGGTGACGCACGGGGTGGACACCGGTTTTCTGGTGTTCAACGAGCGGACGTATCCGCAGCTGATCCGGCTGTTCGAAGAGTTGCAGGTGCCTGTCGCCCAGTCCGACATGTCGTTTGCGGTGTCGCTGCCTCACCTGAACCTGGAATGGGCAGGCAATAACCTCGACACTGTGTTCGCGCAGCGCCGCAACCTCGTGCGGCCGCGCTTTTTGCGCATGCTGCGCGACATCCTGCGCTTCAATCGCCTGACCACCGGGCTGGCGATGTCGAACCAGGTCGACCTGCTGGCGGAACCGCTCGGCGATTTTCTGGCCCGCCACCGCTTCTCGACCGAATTCCGCGATTGGTATTTCCTGCCGATGGCCGGCTGCATCTGGTCCTGCCCGACCCGGCAGATGCTGGCCTTTCCGGTGTCGACCATGATCCGCTTCTGCCACAACCACGGCCTGTTGCAGGTCGACGACCGGCCGCAGTGGTACACGGTGAGCGGCGGCTCGCGCGAATATGTCCGGCGCCTGCTGGCACATCTGTCCGACGCACGGTTGACGCCGGTGCGGACGGTGCGCCGGGTGAGCCATGATGCCGCGCTGGGTGTGCCGCGGGCCGATGTGACCACCGACGCGGGCACCGAGCGTTTCGACCATGTCGTGCTCGCCTGTCACAGCGACCAGGCCTTGGCGCTGCTGAAGGACGTGACGCCACAGGAACGCGCCGTGCTGGGCGCGATCCGCTACCAGCCCAACCGGGCGGTGCTGCATACCGATCCCTCTCTGTTGCCGGCGCGGCGCAAGGTCTGGTCCGCCTGGAACTACAGCAGCAAGCCGCTCACCGGCGGCGCGGCGGGAGAATCGGCAGTTTGCGTGCATTACCTGATCAACAAGCTGCAACCGCTGCCGGCGGCATGGGCGGACCGGCCGCTAATCGTCAGCCTCAACCCGGTGGTCGAGCCGCGGGAGGAGCATGTCTTGCGCGAAATCGATTACGCCCACCCGGTGTTCGACGGGGCGGCGATCCTGGCGCAGCGTCGTTTGCCCGAGCTGCAGGGCCGGCAGCACACCTGGTTCTGCGGCGCGTGGACCGGTTACGGTTTCCATGAGGACGGCCTCAAGTCCGGGCTGGCGGTGGCCGCGCAGCTGGCGGCCAAGCTGACCGGCATGGCGCGGCCGCTGGCCGGCACCCAGGCGCGCGAGATGGCCTGACATGAGCCCTGCCCCTTCAGCCCTCCACCGTCCGCAGCTCTGCCTTGGCAAGGTCCAGCACACCCGGCTGCGGCCGGTTCGCCACGGCTTTGCCTACCGCGTCTACCAGCTGCGGCTGCCGCTGCGCAGCCTGGCACGGCAGCCGCTGGACAACGCGGTGCTGTCGCACAACCGCTTCAATCTGCTGTCGTTTCACGACGCCGATCACGGCGACGGCACCCGCCCGCCGCTGGAATGGATTGATGCCCTGCTGCACCGCGAGGGCATCCACGACGCCGACGGCGAAATCTGGCTGCAAACCTTTCCGCGCGTGCTGGGCTATGTGTTCAACCCGGTCAGCTTCTGGTTCTGCGAACGCGGCGACGGCGCGTTGCGGGCCATCGTGTGCGAGGTGAACAACACCTTCGGCGAGCGCCACTGCTACCTGCTGGCCGACCACGACGGAGCGCCGCTGCAGTGGGGGCAAGAGCTGACCGCACGCAAGGTGTTTCATGTGTCGCCCTTCTGCAAGGTCGAAGGCGACTACCGCTTCCACTTCCGCCAGAACGTCCGCACCGCCGTCGACGGCAGCCTCTGCCTGCGCCATGCGGCGCGGATCGACCACGATGACGAACAGGGCCCCTTACTGCTGACCAGCATCGCCGGCACGGCGCAAACGCTGACGAGCGCTAATCTGCTGGCCGCCTTCGTGCGGATGCCGGCCATGACCTTCGGCGTGGTGGTCCGCATCCACTGGCAGGCGTTGCGGCTGTGGCTCAAACGTGTGCCCTTCTTCTCCAAGCCCCTTCCTCCCGCCAAAGAGGTGAGCCGATGACCCAAACCCTCGTGTCCAGCGCGCTGGCGCTGCGCGGCGATTCCGCCGCTGTTCGCCGCAGCGTTCCGCTCGATTCGCGCCGTTTCCCGTCCCGGGCCAGGCTGGCGCTGCGGCTGCTCGAACGGCTGCAAAGCGGCACGCTGGCCGTAACCTTTCCCGATGGCCAGCACGCCAGCTACGGCCCCGGCCACGGTCCGCAGGCCGACATCGTCCTGTCCGACTGGCGCTGCTTCGACGCCGCGCTCAAGTCCGGCGATATCGGCTTTGCCGAAACCTGGATCGACGGCGGCTGGACCACGAGTGATCTGAGCGCACTGCTGGGCCTGTTCGTCGCCAACCGCAACGCGGTCGAGCACTTCGTTTACGGCACGGCGTGGGGGCGCTTGTTCCACCGCCTCCGCCACCTGCTCAACCGCAACAGCCGCGCCGGCAGCCGCCGCAACATCCAGGCGCACTACGACATCGGCAATGCCTTCTACCGCCTGTGGCTCGATCCGACCATGACCTATTCCAGCGCGCTGTTCGGCGACGGGGCGGCGGCCGACGAAAGCCGGGATGGCGAACGCCTGCCCCAGGCGCAGCAGGCCAAGTACCGGCGCATGCTCGAGATGCTGCAACTGCAGGCGGGCGACTCGGTGCTGGAGATCGGTTGCGGCTGGGGTGGCTTCGCCGAAACCGCCTTGCGGGCCGGCCTCAAGGTGACCGGCCTTACCCTGTCCACCGAGCAGCTGGCCTGGGCGCGCGCGCGCTGCGAGGACGCGGCAACCGCCGACGCCCGGGCCGACCTGCGCCTACAGGATTACCGCGACTGCGACGGCCGCTTCGACAGCATCGTTTCGATCGAAATGTTCGAGGCCGTGGGGGAAAGCTACTGGCCGTCCTACTTCGACACGATCAAGCGCACGCTCAAGCCGGGCGGCCGCGCCTGTATCCAGACCATCGTCATCGACGACGCGCTGTTCGAGCGCTACCGCAAGGGCACCGACTTCATCCAGCAGTACATCTTCCCCGGCGGCATGCTGCCCAGCCCGTCAGTTTTCCGCCGGCAGGCCGAGCGCGCCGGGCTGAAGATCGTCGACACGCTGGCCTTCGGCCAGGACTACGCCCGCACCCTGAAGGTCTGGCGCGAGCGCTTTAGCGCTGCCTTACCGGCCATCCGGGCGCTGGGACTGGACGAGGCCTTCATCCGCATCTGGACCTTCTACCTGTGCTATTGCGAAGCCGCGTTCCGCCACCGCAATACCGACGTGGTGCAGTTCACGCTGGAACACGCCACGCCCGACACGAGAGCCTGAGATGCTCCGCTTCTTTTCCCGGCCCCTGCTTTTGTCGATCGCACTGTCGCTCATCCCGCCAGCCTGGGCGCAGGACATGGCGACGATCGAGACGCCAGTTGAACAGGCCCTGCGCCGCCTGCAGCCCGATCTGCGGCTGGCCGGGCAAGGCACGCTGCGGATGTTCGGCCTGCGCATCTATCAGGCCCGGCTGTTCATGTCGCCGCGCGGCCTGCCGGGCGACACGCTGACCGGACTGCCCTACGCGCTCGACCTGTATTACGTCCGCGCCTTCCGGGGTGCCGACATTGCGCGCCGCACGCGCACGGAAATGGAAGCGCTCGGACAAGGCTCCCCCGCCGACCGCGAACAATGGGAAGCGCAACTGCTACAGCTGTTTCCGGACGTGCGCGAAAACGACCACTTGAGCGGCCTATATCAACCCGACGTCGGCACGGTTTTTCTGCTGAACGGCCGGCGCATCGGCGTGATGCCGGGCGACAAGTTCGCCCGGGCCTTTTTCTCGATCTGGCTCGACCCGCGCACCGCCGCCCCGGCCGTGCGCCAGGCCTTGCTGGCCGGTTCTAGGCCGACGGGAGCCGCGCAATGACGCCCCCGGACGGCCTCGTCCGGCTTGATGCGCACTCCAGCGGCCTGCGGCTGCCTGGGCTGATTGCCTACGGCGGATTCGGCCTCCCGCTGGCCTTTGTCGCCCTGCCCATTTATGTCGTCTTGCCCGACTGGTATTCGCAGCGTTTCGGTCTGCCGCTCGGGCTGATTGGCGGCCTGCTGCTCGCCGCCCGGCTGCTCGACGCGCTGGCCGATCCGCTGATCGGGCTGTGGCTCGACCGGCGGCGCAACGGTTTTCGCCAGGCGATCCTGCTGGCCATGCCGCAGCTGGCAGGCGGCTTCGCCGCGCTGTTCCACCCGCCCGCCCTGCCGGGCAAGGCGCTGGCCGGCTGGATGCTGCTGACGCTCTTGCTGACTTACGGCGGCTTCAGCCTGGCGTCGATTGCCTATCAGGCCTGGGGCGCGGGGTTGGCGCGCACCGCCGCCGGCCGGGCGCGGGTCACGGCGACCCGCGAAGGCTTCGGCCTGCTCGGGGTGGTGCTGGCCGCCGTACTGCCGCAGCAGGTGGGGATGACGGTGGTCAGCGCGCTGCTGGCGGGGCTGCTGGCCACCACCGGCTTGCTGCTGCTCATCATGACCCCCGCCGGCCCGGCCCCCGCGCCGCATCGGCCGGGCACCGCTTCCGGCTTGCTGGCGCCCTTGCGCCATGCCGAGTTCCGCTTCCTGCTGGCCGTGTTCATGCTCAACGGCATCGCCAGCGCGGTGCCGGCAACGCTGGTGCTGTTCTTCGTACGCGACGCGCTCGGCCTCGCAGCCTGGAGCGGCGTGTTCCTGGCCGTGTACTTTCTGGCCGGTGTCGCGGCCATGCCGCTGTGGATCGGGTTCGCCGCGCGCTGGGGGCTGGTGCGAAGCTGGCTGGCCGGCATGGCGCTCGCGGTACTGGTATTTGCCTGGGTTCTGGCGCTGCCGGGCACGGCGCCGGACATCGCACTGCCGGCGTTTGCCGTGCTGTCCGTGTTGTCCGGCATGGCGCTGGGGGCCGATCTGGTAGCGCCCGCCGCCCTGCTGGCCGGTCTAATCCAGCGGGCCACCCCCGGCACGCTGGGCGAAGGGGCCTGCTTCGGGCTGTGGCATCTGGCGACCAAGCTCAATCTGGCGCTGGCCGCCGGTCTGGTGCTGCCGCTGCTCGGTGCACTGGGCTACGTGCCGAGCCAGGGGTCGGTACCGGCGACCGGAACCGGGGGGCTCGTCCTCGCCTATGGCCTGCTGCCCTGCCTGCTCAAACTGGGCGCCGCCGCGCTGCTGTGGCGCGGCGGCAAGCGTCTGCATGGAGAGTGAAATGCTGAATCAAAGCCGTTTTGCCTGTCTGCGCCGAGTGGCGGTGCTGACCCTGTCCGCCTCGATGCTCGGGGGCTGTTCGAGCATCGAGCCGTCGGTGTACGCGGACCAGACGCCCAAGCTCGATCTGCGCGAATACTTCAACGGCACCCTCGACGCCTGGGGTATCTTCACCGATCGTTCCGGCAAGGTCGTCAAGCGCTTCACCGTCGTGATGCGCTGCGACTGGAAAACGGTCGACGGGGTGGAAACCGGCGTACTGGACGAGGATTTTTCCTATTCGGACGGAACCCGGCAGAAGCGGGTCTGGACCCTGCGCAAGACAGGTGACCGCTATGTCGGTACCGCCGATGACGTGGTCGGAGAGGCGAACGGCAAGGCTGCCGGCAATGCGTTGCAGTGGCGCTATACGCTGGCGTTGCCGGTCGACGGACGGGTCTGGCAGGTGCAGTTTGACGACTGGATGTTCCTGATGGACCGCGAGGTGATGATCAACCGCGCCGCGATGAGCAAGTTCGGCTTCCATCTGGGCGATGTCACCTTGTCCTTCCGCAAGCGAGGGGCGTGATGCGGCCGATGAATCCGCCGGTGGCATCGTGGCGGGGCAAGCGGGTATGGATTGTCGGTGCGTCGAGCGGGATCGGTGCGGCCACGGCGCGGCTGTTGCTGCAGAAGGGCGCGATGCTGGCGGTGTCGGCGCGCTCGGCGCCGGCGCTGGAGCGGCTGGCGGCAGCGGCTAAGGCCGCCGCTGGTAGTCCCGTCGAAGTGCTGCCGCTGGATATCACCGACCCGACCGCCGTGGCGGCTGCCGCCGAACGCCTGCTGTCGTGCTGGGGTGGCCTCGACCTCGTGCTGGTCGTCGCCGGCACCTATAGCGCCATGCGCGCCGACGCCCTGGATCTGGCGGCGGCCAGGCAAATCATCGATATCAATCTGAACGGGCCGTTCAATGTGCTGGCCGCGGTGACGCCTGCCTTGCTCAGGCAGAAGAACGGGGCGATCGGCATCGTCGGCAGCGTGGCGGGCTACGGCGGGCTGCCCAAGGCGGTGGCCTACGGGCCGAGCAAGGCCGCGGTGATAAATCTGTGCGAGGCCCTGTATTTGGACCTGCGCCCGCATGGCATCGGCGTGCATCTGATCTCGCCGGGCTTCGTCGCCACCCCGCTGACGGCGGGCAACGATTTCCGCATGCCGGCGCTGATCAAGCCCGACGAGGCGGCCGGCGAGATCGTGCGGGGCATCGAGGGCGGCGACTTCGACATCCATTTTTCCAAAAGCTTCAGCCGCCTGCTCAAACTGCTGCGCATCCTGCCCTACCGCGCCTACTTTGCCATCGTGCGCCGCGTGACCGGACTCTGACCATGCCGAACCATCAAGCCAGCCTGGCCGCCCTTGTGAGCTTTTTTGAAACGCTGACCGCCGACAACGTGACGCAGGTGCGTGCCCTGTACGCCGACGATGCCTTCTTCAAGGACCCTTTCAACGAGGTGCGTCGCCTCGATGACATCGAGCGTATTTTCGTGCACATGTTCCGCCAGGTCGACGCCCCGCGTTTTGTCATCACCGCCACCGTGTTGCAGGGCGAGCAGGCGTTCCTGACCTGGGATTTCCGCTTCCGCATGCGGCACTGGAAGGCCACGGAACAGTGCATTCGCGGCGCGACCCACCTCCGCTTCGCGCCAGACGGACGGGTGACGCTGCACCGCGACTACTGGGATGCGGCCGAGGAACTGTACGAGAAGCTGCCGGTGCTGGGCGGGCTGATGCGCTGGCTGAAGCGGGCGGCGCGGGGGTGAGATGGCGGTGTCACCAGGGCAAGGGCCGGCCTCGGTAGTCGAAAAAACCGCCGCTGTCGGCCGGCCCGGCCCGCCGGATCACCTCCAGCAAGCGGCAGGCCGCTGCCTCCGGGGGCTGGACGTCCAGTCCGGTTTTGGCAAACGGGGCGGACAGGCCAGTGTCCACCGTGCCGGGATGCAGCGCCAGACAGATCGCGTCCGGCGCGGTTCGGCGCAGCTCAATGGCGGCGGTGCGGACCAGCTGGTTCAGGGCCGCCTTGGCGGCGCGGTAGCTGTACCAGCCGCCCAGGCGGTTGTCGCCGATGCTGCCGACCTTGGCCGACAGCGTGGCGAACACCGCCTTGCCGTGGCGCGGCAAGCGCGGGAGAAAGTGCTTCATCAGCAGGGCCGGGCCGATGGCGTTGATGGCGAAGGAGCGGGCCATGTGTTCGGACGTGATCTGCCGCCAGCTTTTCTCCGGCTCCATG
>JASLDQ010000311.1 GCA_030151505.1 Chromobacteriaceae bacterium | reverse complement strand
GTTCGAGCACTTCGCGGCGGCACCGACCGGCGCCAGCCGTGCCAAGGCGGAAATCTGGAGCAAGCCGGCCGAATTCAGCGTCGAGCTGGCCCTTTTTACCGGCGGCGGCCAGCGCGTCAACCGCCGCGTAGAACTTGTCGCGCTCGGCGCTGAATTCGGCCGGCTTGCTCCAGATTTCCGCCTTGGCACGGCTGGCGCCGGTCGGTGCCGCCGCGAAGTGCTCGAACGGCGCGCGGGCCTGCTCGGCCAGCAAGCCGCTCAGACGGGTGAATTCGGCGGCATCCCACGGCTGTTTTTCCCGGACCATCAAACCCAGCGGCTCGAAGGATTTCAGGACGGCTTTGAATGCCTGGACGCGTTCTTTGGTGGGGGTGTCCATGTCCGGTTTGCCTTGGCAGGCGGCGAGCCCGGCGATCAGGGCGGCGGCGAGGAGCCAGTTTTTGTGTTTCATGCGGAATCCGTTGTGTAAAAACCTGTCCGGGGTCTTGCCGTGTGTCCGACCGGCATGGCGGGGCGTCCGGGCCGTGCGCGGGCGGCTGTTGAGGCCGGTCTGGCGCTGAACGGCGCCGGCGCAAGCCGGGCCGAGATCGAAACAGGTTCCGAAAAAGAAAACACCGGCCGGAAAATCGGGCCGGTGCTGCGGATTGTAACGATACCTGCGGACGGATGTGTGTCAGTCGCGCTTGAACTGGTCGTGACAGGACTTGCAGGACTTGCCCGCGTCGCCGAAGGCCGGCTTGATCTGGGCGAGGTCGCCGGTCTTGGCGGCAACGGCCAGCTTGGCAACGGCGGCCTGATGGTCGTCGGCGGCTTTCTTGAATTCGGCCGGCTTGCTCCAGATCTCGGCGCGGGCTTCGGTCTTGCCCTTGTCGCTGCCGGCCGGGAAGTGCTGCCACGGTTCTTTCGACAGCTGTTCCATCTTCACGGCCAGCTTGGCGAACTCGTCCTTGTTGTAGGCGGTCTTGCCTTTGACCATGTCGCCCATCGGGCCGAAGGTCTTCTTGTATTCCTTGAACACGGCCTTGCGGGCCTGGATCGGGTCCTGGGTAGCGGCGGCGTTGGCGGTGAATGCAACACCGGCCAAGAGGGCGGCGAGCAGCGGCAGGGTTTTACGCATGACGATTCTCCTGTTGGGTTGGCGGAATTTGTTCTGGATATCACGCCTACATTAATTGCGGCTGACCATGGCGACAAGCCTGACCTGGGCGGCCGGCGCGTTTGCGGACGCGTATGTTATAAAGTAACATTCGTGTCCTTCCCGTATGCGGCTCCGGCCAATTTCATCATTCACATGCATTCTTCCGCTGATTTTCTGCTCGCCGCCGAACGCTATTGCGAACAGCGCGGCGCTCGACTGACCTCGCAACGGCGCGAGGTGCTGGAACTGGCGCTGGCGCGGCCGGGGCTGGTCAAGGCCTATGATCTTCTGGCCGACATGCAGCGCGAACGCGGTGCGGTCGCCGCTCCGCCTACCGTCTATCGCGCGCTGGATTTTCTGGTCGAACAGGGCCTGCTGCACCGCATCGACGCGCTCAACGGCTTCGTGGTCTGCCATCACTTCGACTGCCCGCACGAAAGCCTGCTGCTGGTGTGCGAACGCTGCGGCGGCGTGGCGGAAATCGATGCCGATCCGGCGCTGGCGGCATTGCGCGAGGCGGCGATGTCGCGCGGCTTTACCGCCCGCTGCAAGGACGTGGTGCTGACCGGCACCTGTCGGGAGTGCGTCGCATGAATGCATCGGCCAGAACCCCCGTCAACCTGATCACCGGCTTTCTCGGCACGGGCAAGACCACCACGATTCTTAACCTGCTCAAGCATCGCCCCGAGGGCGAGGTGTGGGGCGTGATCGTCAACGAATTCGGCGAGATCGGCATCGACGGCGCGGTGTTGTCCGACCGCGACAGCGCCGAGGTGCGCGAAATCGCCGGCGGCTGCCTGTGCTGCGTGACCGGCCCGCAACTGCCGGTGACGATCGCCAGGCTGATCCGTGAAAAGCGCCCGGCGCGGCTGCTGATCGAGGCCAGCGGGCTGGCGCATGCGTCCAATCTGGTCGACGAATTGCGCCGCGCACCGTTGGGCGACGCGCTGGACGTGCAGGCGGTGCTCGCGGTGGTCGATCCGCGCCAGTTCGTCGTGCTGAATTACCGCCAGCATCCGATCTACCGCGATCAGGTGTCAGTCGCCGACGTGCTGCTGGCGAGCAAGTGCCAGCTGGTCGAGGCCGGCGTGCTGGACGAGTTCCGGCGGCAGGCCGTGGCGATGTATCCGGCCAAGGCCGCCATCGTCGAAGTGGGCGAGACGATGCCGCTCGATTCGGCCGTGCTGGACTTGCCGGCCCGGCCGGCCGGCCGGTTCCGCCTGCCGAAAACCACGCCGGACAGCGGCATGGCCAATACCGGCTGGACCTGGCCGGCCGAAACCGTGTTCGACGCCGACAAGGTCTGCGCGCTGTTCGACCGGCTGGCCGCCGAGGTGCCGGCGCTGGCCCGTGCCAAGGCGGTGCTGAATCTGGGCAGCGATCATGTCTGGTTCAACTGGGTCGACGGCCAGTGGGGGGCGCAGACGGTGGCGTGGCGGCGCGACAGCCGCTTCGAGCTGATTGCGCCCGAACAGGATTTTGCCTGGCTGGAGGCCGGGCTGGCCGCTTGCGTGCTGCCAGCCTGACGGATCTTTTTTTCTTTTTCGGGGCGGCGAGGGCCGGCGCGCAGGGGCT
>JASLDQ010000310.1 GCA_030151505.1 Chromobacteriaceae bacterium | reverse complement strand
CGCGACAAGCGCGCCCAGTCGATCATCGACGGCGAACTCAAGCGCTACCGCCTCGACCTGAACGACCAGATCCGGATTTTCGAGGCTGACGCCTTCGCCCGTATCGAACGCCTGATCGTCGGCAAGGCCGCCAACGGTGGTCCGAAGCGTCTGGCCAAGGGCACCGAGATCACCGCCGAGTATCTGGAAGGTCTGCCGGCCAAGCACGACTGGTTCGACATCCGCATGGCCGACGAAGAGATCGCCAAGCAGCTCGAGCTGATGAAGGAATCGCTGGTCCAGAAGCGCGAAGAATTCGACCTCAAGTTCGAAGACAAGAAGCGCAAGCTGACCCAGGGCGATGAACTGCCGCCGGGCGTGCAGAAGATGGTCAAGGTGTACATCGCCGTGAAGCGTCGCCTGCAGCCGGGCGACAAGATGGCCGGTCGTCACGGTAACAAGGGTGTGGTGTCGAAGATCCTGCCGATCGAAGACATGCCATACATGGCCGACGGCACCCCGGTCGACATCGTGCTGAACCCGCTCGGCGTGCCGTCGCGGATGAACATCGGTCAGATCCTGGAAGTGCACCTCGGCTGGGCCGGCAAGGGTATCGGCCAGCAGGTCGACAAGATGCTGAAGGAAGCGCAGGACGTAGCCAAGCTGCGCCAGTACATCGACAGCATCTACAACTCGACCGGCAAGAGCGAAGACATCGCCGGCCTGAGCGATGCCGAGATTCTGGATCTGGCGCAGAACCTGCGCCGCGGCATGCCGTTCGCCACACCGGTGTTCGACGGCGCCAAGGAAATCGAGATCCGCAAGATGCTGGATCTGGCCTACCCGGACGCCGACCCGCGCACCGAGCTCTTGAGCTTCAACGGCTCCAAGACCCAGATGACCCTGTTCGACGGCCGCTCCGGCGAAGCCTTCGACCGCAAGGTCACCGTGGGCGTGATGCACTTCTTGAAACTGCATCACCTGGTCGACGACAAGATGCACGCCCGTTCGACCGGCCCGTACTCGCTCGTGACCCAGCAGCCGCTGGGCGGTAAGGCGCAGTTCGGTGGTCAGCGCTTCGGTGAGATGGAAGTGTGGGCGCTGGAAGCCTACGGCGCGGCCTACACCCTGCAGGAAATGCTGACGGTGAAGTCCGACGACGTGAACGGCCGGACCAAGGTCTACGAAAACATCGTGAAGGGCGAGCACAAGATCGAAGCCGGCATGCCGGAGTCCTTCAACGTGCTGGTGAAGGAAATTCGCTCGCTCGGCCTGGACATCGACCTCGAACGTTATTGACCCGTGAGGTGTGACGCGGGTGCCGCCCGGCACCCGCAGCACAACGCTCACTCCTCACAGGAGACACCATGAAAGCTTTGCTAGATCTCTTCAAACAGGTCACGCAGGAAGAGGAATTCGACGCGATCAAGATCGGCGTCGCCTCTCCCGATACGATCCGCTCGTGGTCGTTCGGTGAAGTCAAAAAGCCGGAAACCATCAACTATCGCACCTTCAAGCCGGAGCGTGACGGCCTGTTCTGCGCCCGCATCTTCGGCCCGATCAAGGACTACGAGTGCCTGTGCGGCAAGTACAAGCGCCTCAAGCACCGCGGCGTGATCTGCGAAAAGTGCGGCGTGGAAGTCACGCTGTCCAAGGTGCGTCGCGAACGCATGGGCCATATCGAGCTGGCCTCGCCGGTTGCCCACATCTGGTTCCTGAAGTCGCTGCCGTCGCGTCTGGGCATGGTGCTCGACATGACGCTGCGCGACATCGAGCGCGTGCTCTACTTTGAAGCCTATGTGGTGACCGAGCCGGGCATCACCCCGCTCAACCGCAAGCAGCTGCTGACCGAAGACGACTACCTCGACAAGGTCGAGGAGTACGGCGACGAATTCGAAGCCTTCATGGGCGCCGAAGGCGTGCGCGCGCTGCTGCGCAACCTCGACCTCGAAAGCGAGATCGAAACCCTGCGCGCGGACCTGCAGGCCACCAGCAGCGAAACCAAGATCAAGAAGATCGCCAAGCGCCTGAAGGTGCTGGAAGCCTTCCAGCGTTCCGGCATCAAGCCGGACTGGATGGTGATGGAAGTGCTGCCGGTGCTGCCGCCGGAACTGCGTCCGCTGGTGCCGCTGGACGGCGGCCGTTTCGCCACGTCCGACCTGAACGACCTGTACCGTCGCGTGATCAACCGCAACAACCGCCTGAAGCGGCTGCTGGAACTGCGCGCGCCGGAAATCATCGTGCGCAACGAAAAGCGCATGCTGCAGGAATCGGTGGATTCGCTGCTCGACAACGGTCGCCGCGGCAAGGCCATGACCGGCGCCAACAAGCGCCCGCTGAAGTCGCTGGCCGACATGATCAAGGGCAAGGGTGGCCGTTTCCGTCAGAACCTCTTGGGCAAGCGCGTCGACTACTCCGGCCGTTCGGTGATTACCGTGGGCCCGACCCTGCGCCTGCACCAGTGCGGCCTGCCGAAGAAGATGGCGCTGGAACTGTTCAAGCCGTTCATCTTCCACAAGCTGGAAGTGCTGGGCCTGGCCACCACCATCAAGGCGGCCAAGAAGCTGGTCGAGCAGGAGGTGCCGGAAGTCTGGGACATCCTCGAAGACGTGATCCGCGAGCACCCGGTTCTCCTGAACCGTGCGCCGACGCTGCACCGTCTGGGCATCCAGGCTTTCGAACCAACGCTGATCGAAGGCAAGGCCATCCAGCTGCACCCGCTGGTGTGTACCGCGTTCAACGCCGACTTCGACGGCGACCAGATGGCCGTCCACGTGCCGCTGAGCCTCGAAGCGCAGATGGAAGCCCGCACGCTGATGCTGTCTTCCAACAACGTGCTGTCGCCCGCCAACGGCGAGCCGATCATCGTGCCGTCGCAGGATATCGTGCTGGGTCTCTATTACCTGACCCGCGACCGCATCAACGGCAAGGGTGAGGGCATGTCCTTCGCCGACATCGGCGAAGTCAGCCGCGCCTACGAAACCCGTATGGTCGAACTGAACGCCCGCATCACCGTGCGCCTGCGCGAGTGGGAAAAGGACGAGCAGGGCGAGTTCCAGCCGGTGCTGCGCCGCTGGGAAACCACGGTCGGCCGCGCGCTGCTGAGCGAAATCCTGCCGAAGGGCCTGCCGTTCGAGCATATCAACAAGGCGCTGAAGAAAAAGGAAATCTCCAAGCTCATCAACGTGTCCTTCCGCCGTTGCGGCATCAAGGACACCGTGGTGTTTGCCGACCAGCTGATGTACACCGGTTTTGCCTACTCGACCCGTGGCGGCATCTCGATCTGCGTGGACGACATGCTGGTCCCGTCGACCAAGCAGCAGCTCTTGGCCGGCGCGCAGGGCGAAGTGAAGGAAATCGAGGAACAGTACCGCCAGGGTCTGGTAACCCAGGGCGAGCGCTACAACAAGGTGGTGGACATCTGGGGCAAGTGCGGTGACCAGGTGGCCAAGGCCATGATGGACGAGCTCAAGACCCAGAAGGTGCTGGACCGCGAAGGTAAGGAAGTCGACCAGGAATCCTTCAACAGCATCTACATGATGGCCGACTCCGGCGCCCGGGGTAGTGCGGCGCAGATTCGTCAGCTGGCCGGGATGCGGGGCCTGATGGCCAAGCCGGACGGCTCGATTATCGAAACGCCGATTACCGCGAACTTCCGCGAAGGCCTGTCGGTGCTGCAGTACTTTATCTCGACCCACGGTGCCCGTAAGGGTCTGGCCGACACCGCGCTGAAGACCGCCAACTCCGGTTACCTGACCCGTCGTCTGGTCGACGTGACCCAGGATCTGGTCGTGGTCGAAGACAACTGCGGCACCAGCAATGGTGTGCTGATGAAGGCGGTGGTGCAGGGCGGTGACGTGATCGAGGCGCTGCGTGACCGCATCCTCGGCCGCGTGACCGCGGTCGACGTGATCAACCCGGCCACCGGCGAGACCGTGATCGAAGCCGGCACGCTGGTCGACGAGCAGAACGTCGACCTGATCGACAA
>JASLDQ010000275.1 GCA_030151505.1 Chromobacteriaceae bacterium | reverse complement strand
CACCCCGTTCGAGAAGATCGAGATGGAACTGGTCGACGGCCCGTTCGACCACCTGCACGGTGGCTGGCGTTTTCAGCCGCTGGGTGACTACGGCTGCAAGATCCATTTCGAGCTGCATTACGACTTCTCCAGCAAGCTCCTGGAAAAGATCATCGGGCCGGTGTTCAGCCGGATCATGACGGCACTGGTCGATGCCTTCATCCAGCAGGCCGACGAGGTCTACGGCGATGACTGAGCGCATCGAGGTCGAGGTGGCCTATGCCCGTGCCGACAGCCAGAAAATCGTCAGGCTGGCGGTGCCGGTCGGGACGACGGCCGTGGAGGCGGTGCGCTTGTCGAACATCGTCGACAGCTATCCCGAAATCGATCCGGACCACCTGAAACTGGGGATTTTCAGCAAGGCGGTGCGACCCGACACGGTGTTGCGCGCGCGGGACCGGGTGGAAATCTACCGGCCGCTGATCGCCGACCCCAAGGCCGTGCGCCGCCAGCGCGCCGAAGCCGGCAAGGCGATGAAGAAAGGCGGCGGCGAGGCCTGATCCTGCCGCGCCAAGTCCGCGTCTCTGGCCGGCCATCGGCAAAACGCCCCGATTCATCGTCGGGGCGTTTTGCTTTTTCAGGCCGTTTCCCGGCCGTTGCCGGTTTCCGCCGGCACGGTGAGCTATCCCTTATCCGGCCACGAGGTCTTCGTCGGCGCTGTCCGACAGCACCGGGGCCGCGATGGCGACCCGGTTCTTGCCGGCCTGCTTGGCGCGGTACATCGCCTGGTCGGCACGTTCGAGCAGGTCAAGCTCGGTTTCTTCCCGATGCCACACGGCCACGCCGGCGGAGAAGGTGATGACCACCCGGTCGGACTGGGCCATGAAGAAGGTTCTGGTCAGTTCGCGCTGCAGGCGTTCGATGATGTCGACCGCTTCGGTCTGGGTTGTGTCCGGCATCAGCACCACGAACTCCTCGCCGCCGAAGCGGGCCACCACGTCGGTGGGGCGGAGGCGGTCGCGCACCAGTTCGACCACGTGGCGCAAGGCATCGTCGCCGGTGCGGTGACCGTAGTGGTCGTTGAGCTGCTTGAAGTTGTCGATGTCGATCAGCGCCAGTGCCAGCGCGCTGCCGAGACGGGCGGCCCGACTGCTTTCGCGGGCGAATACTTCCTCCAGTCCGCGCCGGTTCATCGCACCGGTCAGCTGGTCTTCCTTGACCTGCTGGCTGGCTTCGTCGAGCGCGACTTCCAGTTCGCGGATGCGGCGCTCGGCGGTTTCGGCCTGTTCGCGCGCGGCGATCAGCTCGTCGCAGGCGCCGGCCAGATCGGTGTGGATGCTGCGCGTGTCCGCCATCAGGCCGTCCAGCACCTGATGCAGCTGCACGGCGTCGCGGCAGTTTTCGATCTGCTCGGTGTAGGTGCTGATTTTCTCGTGATAGTTGCTGGTGTTTTCCGTCAGCATCGACACGCGCTGGATGAAGCTGTCGAGCATCGCCCGCATCGAGGTGGTCGCCTCGTCCAGGCTGTGCTTGAGCAGGCCTTGCTGGTAGATCGCTTCCTTCAGGCTGGATTCGATCTGGCGGGCCTTTTTCATCGACAGCTGGCCGTGGTCGAGCATGTCGCGCACGGCGGTCACCTGTCCGATCAGCCGGCTGTCCGAGCCGGCTAGTTCCGCCAGATTGTCGAGCAGCAGGGCGAGGAGCCGCGTCAATGCCCGGGTCAGACGGTCTTCCTGTTCCTGGGTCAGCTCGACGCGCACCCACAGGCGCTTGAGCCGGCGCGCGAACTGGCCGAGATCTTCGCCGCCGCCCAGCGAGGGCAGGGCTTCGGTCAGGATGCGCAGTTCGTCGCTCAGCTCCGGGTAGCCCGACAGCCGTGGGGCGGCGCCGTAGCGCAAGGCATCGGTCAGGGTGTCCCGCCATTTGACGTGGTCGCTCTCGCCGTCGTGGCCGGGCTGGGCGGTCGCGGCAGGCACGGGCACCCCGGATGACGGGGACGGTTCGAGCGCGTCGAAGCCGAAGTCGCCGCCAGCCGGGAGCTCGGCCGGGCCGGCCGGGGTGCGCCAGTTGTCGAGCAGGCCGGCCAGCTTGTCGTGCAGCAGGCCGGGTTGCTTGCCGAAGTTGGCCAGCACCCGGTCAAGCGTTTCCTGCTTGTGGGACTGGTTGATGCCCGGCAGGCGGGTGTCCCACAGCTTGAGCAAGTCGCGCAGCAGCTGCGGCCACTGCTGGCCGGACTGCCGCTGCTCGGCGTCATGCGCGAGGAAATCGAGAATGTGTTCGGTGGCGCTGTCCCATTGCTGCTCGTCGATGGCCGCGCGGATATGGTCAAGCCGTCTGGTCTGGTCGAGCTGGCCGGCCCCGCGTTGTTCGAGGATCTGGATCAGGGCGCTGGCCAAGGGGTAATCTGCCTCGGGGGGGAGGCCGGCGATGGCGTGATAGGCGGTCCGGAAGGCTTCCGGCGTCGGTGGCTTGCGCTCTGACGCCAGCTGGATCAGGGCTTCGCGGGCAATCTCGGTCGGGGAACGGGTCGGCATCGACGGTGGCTTAAATGAGCAATCTGGGATTATAGACGGATGCCCGGTCACCGACCTTGGTCGGCGTCGAGGATCTGGAAGAATACTTCGCCGGATTTGACCATGCCCAGCTCGTTGCGGGCGCGCTCCTCGATGGCGGCGGTACCCTGCTTGAGGTCGCGCACCTCGGCGGTGAGCGCGGTATTGCGGGCCAGCAGGCGTTCGTTGACCGCTCGCTGCTCGGTGAGCTGGTTGTCGATCTGCATGACGCGAATCCAGCTGCCCTTGGCAAACCACAGGGGCCATTGCAGGAGCAGGATCAAAAGGACGAGTAGGAAGGTAACGGAACGCATGAGCTTGGTTATACAACGGCGCCGGTCACCACGAGCGGTGACCGGCGCCGTTTTTCTGCCTTGTGCTAAATCTTACTTCAGGTGATAGAAGGCAGCGCGACCCGGATACCAGGCGGCTTCGCCCAGCTCTTCCTCGATGCGGAGCAGCTGGTTGTACTTGGCCATGCGGTCCGAACGCGACAGCGAGCCGGTCTTGATCTGCATGCAGTTGGTCGCCACGGCCAGGTCGGCGATGGTGCTGTCCTCGGTTTCACCCGAGCGGTGGCTCATCACGCTGGTGTAGCCCGAGCGCTTGGCCAGATCCACGGCCTTGAGGGTTTCGCTCAAGGAGCCGATCTGGTTGATCTTGACCAGCAGCGAGTTGCAGATGCCCTGCTTGATGCCGTCGGCGAGGATGGCCGGGTTGGTGACGAACACGTCGTCGCCCACCAGTTGCACGCGGTCGCCCAGCTTGTCGGTCAGGATCTTCCAGCCGGCCCAGTCGTGCTCGCTCATGCCGTCCTCGATCGAGATGATCGGGTAGTTGTCGCACAGGGTGGCCAGATAGTTGGCGAATTCTTCGCTCGTGAGCGCCAGGCCTTCGCCGGCCAGATGGTACTTGCCGTCCTTGTAGAACTCGGAGCTGGCGCAGTCCAGCGCGATCAGCACGTCGTCGCCGGCCACGTAGCCGGCCGCATCAATGGCTTCGAGGATCAGTTTGATCGCGTCCTCGTTGCGGGCCAGGTTCGGGGCAAAGCCGCCTTCGTCGCCCACGGCGGTCGAGTGGCCCTTGTCGGCGCAGATCTTCTTCAGCGAGTGGAAGATTTCGGCGCCGCAGCGCAGTGCGTCGCGGAAGGTCTTGGCGCCGGCCGGAATCACCATGAATTCCTGGATGTCGAGGCTGTTGTTGGCGTGCGCGCCGCCATTGATGACGTTCATCATCGGCACCGGCAGGGCCATCGGACCGGCGCCGCCCAGGTAGCGGTACAGCGGCAGGCCGCTGTCTTCGGCGGCGGCGCGGGCCACGGCCAGCGACACGGCGAGGATGGCGTTGGCGCCGAGGCGGCCCTTGTTGTCGGTGCCGTCGAGGTCGACCAGCGTCTTGTCGATGAAGGCCTGCTCGCTGGCATCGAGGCCGACGATCGCCTCCGAGATCTCGGTGTTCACCGCCTCCACCGCCTTCAGCACGCCCTTGCCGCCG
>JASLDQ010000364.1 GCA_030151505.1 Chromobacteriaceae bacterium | reverse complement strand
CCGGATCAGTCATCCAGATCCGGCAGTGACCTGTAGTGCTGTTGCAAGTCTCGCAAACCGACGGGGCGTCGTGTTTATCGCCGGAATTCACAACCGTCCGCCCCGCCGGCTCGCGACCGGAACCGTCCGGCGCATCCCGTCGCCACTAAAAAAAAGCGCCAACCTCAGGTTGGCGCTTTTTTTGTACCGCGGCGGACGAACCGCCCTCCCGGGCTCAGTGCAGGGTATCGCGCATGGAGGCGATGGCGATGCCGATTTCCTTCAGCGTCTGCGTCAGCACGGCCAGCGCGCTGTCGCGGTCAGGGGCGAGGTCGGGTGCGATCAGCCAGGCAAAGCTGGTGAGCGCCTCGCCGTCGTGCTTGTTCTTGATCGTCAGCCAGTAGGCGCTCTGCTGCGGGCGGTATTCGATTTCGGCCACCACTTCGGCCAGCCCCACGTTTTTCTCCAGCAGGGCGGCGGTGAACAGCATGCGCTTCTGGTTGTACTCGGCGGTGCCGGTGACCAGGCTTTCCCAGATCGGCTCGGGCTGGTAGATCGTGGCCTCGCCGTAGTCGATCTCGACGTTCATCGCCTGCTCGATGGCCGGCATGGCGGCGTCGAGCAGGGCGTTCGGGTCCTGCAGCGCCTCCTCGGCCAGTGCGCCGCGCTCGACCGCGACCACGATCCAGCCCAGCGTCAGCCGCGGCATGAAGCGCTGGCGCTCCTCGTCGTAGCGTTTCTTCATCGCCTCGATGTCTTCCGGCACGAAGGCCTCGCCCGCATCCAGTGCGGCGGCGATGTGCACCAGCGTCTGGCAGTTGGCCTCGCGCAGCATGTCGTGGCTGAACAGCACCGGCGACACGTGCAGCGCGGCTTTGCCCGGCAGCTTGAACGCCTCGCGCAGCACGTTTTCCAGCTCGGACAGCTTGGGGAAGTACCAGCAGTCGCCGGCGTGGTTGACCGTATACATCAGTGGGATGCCCCACAGCTCGTAGGGCTTGAAGCTGCCGTCCGGGCGCGCCACGTCCGGGTGCGAGATCAGCTCGCGCGCCCGGGCCAGCAGCAGTTCGCGCGCGGGCGGCTCGCCCAGCAGCGCCAGTTGCGCCTCGGTCAGCACGCGCGGTTCGTTGCCGATCAGCGCGGTCTGGGTCTGCACCGCCAGCTGCATGCCGGCGGCCGGGTCGTTCAGCGCCGCGCGGGCGGCCTCGGCCAGCCGGGTGGCGCGGGCGACGGTGTCGTCGTTGTCGGCCGCTTCGCGCTTGAGCACGCGCAGGCTGCGCAGCGGCTGGTTTTCCTTCTTCTTGTAGGCGGCGTCGATGGCCCAGTAGGCCTGCACCGCGGCGTCGCAGATCTTGCGGATCACGCCGGCGGCGGGTTCGGCCTCGCCGAAGAAGTTGAAGTCGGTGAAGGTGATGCCTTCGTTGCAGGCGTAGTAGCTGACGTTTTCCTCTTCGTTGAACAGCATCGCGCTCTTGAAACCCTCGCCGCCGCTGCCGCGGAAGTCCAGCTCCTGCTCGATGATGCGGCAGACGAAGGCCGGATGCTCGGTGTGGATCAGGTATTCGTATTCCTCGATGGCGTCATTGTCCACCGCGTCACCGAAGATGAAGCGGTTGGGCAGGAAGGGGTCGCCCGGGAGCTTGGAGGTGGCTCGGATCGGTTTCATCGCGTCTTCCTCAGGCAGTCTGCGCAGGGCGGGCGGATGGCAGGGGGCCGCGCCCGCGGGAGGCGGCGGCGGTGAACAGCGGGGTTTTCATGCGGAATCCTTGGCGGTGGGCGCGATGGCCGCGCAGCAATGGCCGCATTATACCGGGGCGGGCGGAGGGGCAGGGGAGAGTCGGGGGAGGGGAGATGCCGACGCGGCGCGCGTGCCGGCGTGGCTGGACGTAATGCGCAGAGTGGCGTCCGCACAGGGGCGGGCGGAACCGGTCGCGCTGCCATGGACGGCGCCGGCCCGACGGGTGTCCGTCAGGCCGGGGGCGGCGGCTTACCGGATCGCTTCGGTGACGAAGCCGAGACGCTCGACGCCGCTGCGCTGGGCGGCGGCCATCACCCCGGCGACTTCCTCGTAGCGCGCGTTCTTGTCGGCGCGCACATGGACTTCGATCTTCGGATTGCCGCGGGCGGCGGCGCTCAGCCGGGCTTCCAGTCCGGCCAGATCCTGCGCCTGGTCGTTCCAGAACAGCTTGCCCCGGCTGTCGAGGGCGAGGTTGATCGCCTCGGGCTTGTCCTGGTGCTGGGCTGCGTTCTCGCGCGGCAGGTTGATCGGCACCGCGTGGGTGAGCAGCGGGGCGGTGACGATGAACACCACCAGCAGCACCAGCATCACGTCCACCAGCGGGGTGGTGTTGATCTCGGCCATCGGGGCCGAGCTGCTTTTGTCGAAACTGCCGAAGGCCATGTCAGCGATCTCCCGTTTCCGTCAGCAACTGGGCGTGCAGGTCGTGGGCGAAGCCGTCCATTTCCTGCGTCAGCACGCGGTTGGCGCGCAAGAAGGCGTTGTAGGCGACCACGGCCGGAATGGCGGCCGCCAGCCCGGCGGCGGTGGCGACCAGCGCCTCGCCGATCGGACCGGACACCGCGCCGATCGATACCTGGCCGGCGGCGGCGATGCCGGTCAGCGCGTGGTAGATCCCCCATACGGTGCCAAACAGGCCGATGAAGGGTGACACCGAGCCGACGGTGGCCAGCCAGGTCATGCCGTGTTCCAGCTCGCCGGTTTCGCGCGACAGGCTCTGGCGGATGGTGCGGGTGAGGTAGTCATCGATGCCGCAGGCCTTGCCCAGCGTGCGCTCGGCATGCTGGCGGTAGTGGTGCAGCGCGTCCAGCCCCGAGCGGGCGATGCGGGCCAGCGCCGAGTCGCTGGCGGCCACGTGCTGGGCGGCCACATCCAGATCGGGCGCC
>JASLDQ010000250.1 GCA_030151505.1 Chromobacteriaceae bacterium | reverse complement strand
GCGGCTGATCCCCGGCGACATCGGCGCGGTGGCCAAGGTGGACGAGATCGTCTTCGACGCGGTGCTGCACGATTCGCACGACGAGGACCGCATCCACCTCAAGCCGCTGACTTTTCCGGTGCCGATGCAGGGCGTGGCGGTGTCGCCGCGCCGCCGCGGCGACGAGCAGCGCATCGCCGACGTGCTGCACCCGCTGCAGGCGGAAGACCCGTGCGTGCAGGTCGAGCAGCACGCCGCCCCCCACGAGACCGTGCTGCGCGGACTGGGCGAATTGCACCTGCGCTATCTGCTCGACCGCATGACGGCCGGCAAGCTGGAGATCGACACCCGCCCGCCGCGCGTCCCCTACCGCGAAACCATCACCCGGCCGGCCGAAGGCCATCACCGCCACAAGAAGCAGAGCGGCGGCGCGGGCCAGTTCGGCGAGGTCTTCCTGCGCGTCGAACCGCTGCCGCGCGGCGCGGGGTTCGAGTTTGTCGACGCGGTGCGCGGCGGGGTGATTCCGTCGCAGTTCATCCCGTCGGTGGAAAAGGGCGTGCGTTCGGCGCTGGCGGCGGGGCCGGTGGCCGGCTGCCCGGTCGAGGACGTGAAGGTGACGGTCTTCGACGGCAAGAGCCATTCGGTCGATTCCAAGGACGTGGCGTTTCAGGCCGCCGGCCGGCGCGCGATGCTGACCGCGCTGCAAACGGCCGGCCCCGTCGTGCTGGAGCCGGTCGTCGCCATCGAGATCACCGCGCCGGACGGCCGGCTGGGCGATCTGACCGCCGACCTGACCGGCCGGCGCGGCCATGTGGCCGGCACCGAAACGCTGGCGCGCCAGCAAGTGCTGATTCGCGGACAGGCACCGCTGGCCGAGCTGGAAGGCTATGCCGGCCGGCTCAAGTCCATCACTGCCGGACAGGGCGCCTACACGCTGACGCTCAGCCACTACGACGCGGTGCCGAACGAGGTGCAGGCGCGGCTGGCGGCGGGCTACAAGGTGGAAGTGGACGAGGACTGAACGCCGGCCGGTCCTCCGGCGGGCGGGCGCGCTCCCGGTCCGGTGGATGTCCGGCGCGACGGGGTCGGCGGAGGCTGTACGGCTGCCGACCGATGCTCTCCTTGCCGCCGCGCCGGGGTGTATCCGGTCCGCCGGTCGCCGGGCGGGCCTTGCCCGCGAACGGGCGCAAGTCCGTGCATGGCGGTAGAATCGCCGCCCGTTATCGTTCCGACG
Source organism: Chromobacteriaceae bacterium (assembly GCA_030151505.1). GTDB lineage: Bacteria > Pseudomonadota > Gammaproteobacteria > Burkholderiales > Aquaspirillaceae > JASLDQ01. The sequence continues at coordinate 6,989 of JASLDQ010000250.1, read as the reverse complement.
CCGTGGCGCCCATTGGGCCGTCCGGCCCGGCCACCGCCGCGACCCGGAGTCGCGGCGGCTTTCTTTGTTTCTGCTGGATATGCCTGTGAATTCCTCTTCCTCCGCGACTTACGATCCATCCACTCCCGTCGCTGCCGCCCATCGCGTGTTCGGCCTGCGCGACCTGTTCTCGTTGTGGTTTTCGCTCGGCATCGGCCTGATGGTGCTGCAGGCCGGCGCCCTGCTCGGACCGGGGCTGGGGCTGGCCGGGGCGCTGACGGCGGTGCTCTCGGGCAGCGCGGTAGGAGTGCTGCTGCTGGCCTCGGTCGGCGTCATCGGGGCCGACACCGGGCTGGCGTCGATGGCGGCGCTGCGCCTGAGCCTGGGCAGCAAGGGGGCATCCTTGCCGGCCCTGCTCAATCTGCTGCAACTGGTCGGCTGGGGGGCGTTCGAGATCATCGTGATGCGCGACGCGGCCAGTCTCCTGGCCAGCCGCCACCTCGGGGCCGGTAGCCTGTGGGCGCATCCTGCAGTGTGGACCGTGCTGTTCGGCGGGCTGGCGACCCTGCTGGCGGTGAGCGGTCCGCTGGCGTTCGTGCGCCGGATCCTGCGGCGCTGGGGGATCTGGTTCCTGCTGGCGGCGTGTGCGTGGCTGAGCATCGAACTGGTCCGCCACCACGATCTGCCGGCCTTGTGGGCCAAGGCCGGCGACGGTTCGCTGGTGCTGGCGACCGGTTTCGATCTGGCGATCGCGATGCCGCTGTCGTGGCTGCCGCTGATCGCCGACTACACCCGCTTCGGCGCACGGCCGGGCCGTATTTTCGGCGGCACGGCGCTGGGCTATTTCCTCGGCAATGTCTGGCTGATGAGCCTGGGCGCGGCCTACACGCTTGCCTTCGCCGGCCACGGCGACGGCAACGCGCTGCTGCTGGCGCTGGCCACGGCCGGCGGCGGCCTGCCGCTCCTGCTGATCCTGCTGGATGAAACCGAAAACGCCTTTGCCGACATCCATTCCGCCGCGGTATCCAGCGGCACCCTGCTGCCGTTGCCGGTCGCCGGCCTGTCGCTGGGGCTGGGCGTGCTGTGCACGCTGGTGGCATGGTTCGCGCCGCTGGCGCAGTACGAAAACTTTCTGCTGCTGATCGGCTCGGTGTTCGCGCCGCTGTTCGGCGTGGTGCTGGTCGACCACTTCCTCGTCCGCCGCCGCCGTCTGCCGGCCCATATCGGCAGCCTGCGCTGGACCGCGCTGCTGGCCTGGGGCGTCGGCGTGGCGGCGTATCACCTGCTGGCCCATTACCTGCCCGATGTCGGCGCCACGCTGCCGGCGCTGCTGCTGGCGGCGGTGCTGTATCTGGCGCTGACGCGGGGGCGCCGACGGTTGGCATGAAAAACGGGGCGCGTGCCCCGTTTTGGTTTTGGCCTACTTGGTTTCGGCGGTGAAGGCACCGTCCCATTCTTCCGCCGGGCCGGTGTCGCGCAGGCGGGCGATGCGTTCCAGATAGAGCTTGTACAGCTTGCGCTCCGGAGCGGCAGCATGCAGCGCGTCGAACAGCGCGGCTGCCATATCCCAGTCGCGCTGGTGGTAACGGGCCAGCGCCTGGTGGTAGCGCTCGGCCTCGGCCAGCGTGTCGGCCGGCAGCCCGGCGCGGCGGCCCAGCGGCGAGTAGATGCGCACGGCCTGGCTCTTGCCCACCACGCGCAGGCGGTCGAGCTCGAGGCAGACGAAATCGTCCGGCAGCGCGGCGAAGGTCGTCTCGCCGATGATGACGGTCTGGCCGTAGGCCTTGCTTTGTCCTTCCAGCCGGGCGGCGAGGTTGACCGTGTCGCCCAGCGCGGTATAGGCCCGCCGCAGTCGCGAGCCCATGTCGCCGACCACCGCGCGGCCGCTGTTCACGCCCACGCCGATTTCCAGCGTGGGCCAGCCGCGCCCGGCGTGCTTGCGGTTGAAGGCGTCCAGCGCCGGCTGCATCGCCAGCGCGGCTTCGACCGCGTGCAGCGCGTGGTCGGGGTCGTCGGTCGGCGCGTTCCAGAACGCCATCAGCGCGTCGCCGATGAACTTGTCGATGGTGCCGAGGCCGTGGCTGCGCACCACCAGCGACTGTTCGTCCATCAGCGCGTTCATCATCTCGCCCAGCGCGGCCGGGTCCATCGACTCGGAGATGCGGGTGAAGCCGCGCACGTCGGTGAACAGCACCGAAATCTCGCGGCTCTGGCCGGCCATCGAATACTGCGCCGGATTGTCGTTCATCTTTTCCACCAGCTCGGGCGGCACGTACTGGCCGAACAGTCCGGCCAGCTGGCGCTTGCTGCGGGCTTCGGTCAGGTAGCCCAGCAGCGCGTCCAGCATGAAGGCGACGCCGAGGAAGACCAGCAGCACTGCGCTGGGCCAGGCGATGCGCTCGCCGTACCAGATCCCTGCGTCGAAACCGATGACCGCTGCCGCCAGCCCCGCCACGATGGCGGCCGAGGCAAGCAGACTGCGGCGCGGCAGCTGCCAGATCAGGACGGCGGCCAGCAGCGCCAGCGCCAGCGCATTGCCGCCCAGCACCCAGCCCGGCCGCTGCGGCAGCACGCCGTCCAGCATGCCGGCGATGAGGTTGGCGTGGACTTCCACGCCGGGATAGACGCTGCCGACCGGCGACACGCGCAGGTCCTTGAGGCCGGGGGCGGTGGAGCCGAGCAGGACAATGCGGCCGTCCAACTGGGCCTTCGGCACGGCGCGGCTCAGCACGTCGGCGGCCGGGATATAGGCAAAACTGCCGGCCGGACCGCGGTAGGGCACCCATACCGCGCCTTCCTCGTCCAGCGGCAGCAGGCTGTCGCCCAAGCGGATGGCTTCGGGCTGGGGCGCACCCTCCGGCCAGACCAGCGCGGATGCCGGCCGCTGCAGCGCGGTGCGGGCGACGGCGTAGGCCAGCGGGGCATAGTAGTCGTTGCCGTAGCGGGTCAGCAGGCTGACGCGGCGGGTCACGCCGTCGGGATCGACCATGGGGTTGAAGTGACCGGCATCGGCGGCGGCGGCGACCAGGTCGGGCAGGTTGGCGCCGTAGCCGTGGGTGGTCACGGTTTGCCAGCCGGGGTCCTCGCCCGGCGGCAGGCTGATCAGCGGGTCGGGCAGCTGGCCGTGGCGTTCCTGGCCGGGCGTGAAATAGTAACCCAGCACCACCGGGCGACCGTGGAGGCTGCGGGCGAAGCGGCGGTCATAGTCGAGCTCGGGGGCGAGGCGGGTGAGGGCGGCGCGGTAGCCGCGGTCGTCGCGCAGGGCATCGTCCGCGAGCCGCTGCAGCACCGGCCAGCCGGAGCTGGTGTCGCGTTCGCCGAACAGAATGTCGAAGCCGAGGGTGCGGATGCGGTAATGCTCGAACAAGGTGTCGACCAGCCCGGCCAGCCGGTCGCGCGACCAGGGCCAGCGGCCGAGCTGCGCGAGGCTTTTCTCGTCGATGTCGACGATGACCACCCGTTCATCGCGGCCGCCCGGCATGGTCAGCTGCAAGCGGGTGTCGTACAGCCAGCGTTCCAGCCGCTCGACCGGAGGCAGGGCGAGCAGGCCGGTGATCTGTGCCAGCAAAAGCAGCGCGAGCGCCGCGATCAGGATGCGCCCGCCCCGGCGCCGGAGGCGCGGGCTCATGGCGCGGTGGCTGCCAGCACGGGGCGACGGGTCTGCCCGGTCCGCGTACACGCCGGTTGGCTGGCCGCTGCACGGGTTGCCGCCATGTTGCGGGGAAGGCCGTCGATGGCGCCTGCCGGTGCTCCAGACCGGACGATCCTCCGCCAGCGCCTGTCCGTGGCCATGACGGTGGTGACGGGCGCAGCAGGATTGAACAGCCCGGTCAGCAGGGCGGGGGGTGCATTCATGGGGCAGGTAGGGGCAGAGTCGGGAGCGGGGAGATTCTATCTCTGCAAAATGACAATGGCAGATTTAAATCTCAACAGGTAATGACAAACCAGATTGCCGGATTGCATGGCAATGTTTTTCATGGCATTTTGTGCCGCTTGTTTTTCAGGTCAATGTCATGTCAGCGATTGCCTCCCCGCGGTTTGCCGGTCTCGCACTGCTGTGCGCCAGTCTGATTGTGCAGGCCGACGACGATTTGCCCCGCTTCGGCATTTCCCGCTACCAGTTGCAGCATGCCACGCTGCTGGACGCCGCGACCGCGGCCCGCCTGACCGCCCCCTATGTCGGCGCTTCGCGCGATTTCGGCGACATCCAGCACGCCATCGAAGCGATCGAAGCGTGGTACCGGGAGCAGGGCTATTCGCTGGTGCGCATCCACTTGCCGGAACAGGTGCTCGATACCGGGGTGGTGCAGCTGGAAGTGATGGAGGCCACCATCAGCCGGGTGGAGATCAGCGGCAACAAGTATTTCGACGACGACAACGTGCGTGCCAGCCTGCCGGCCCTGCAGAAGGGCGCCATGCCCCATCTGAACGGCATGTCGGCCAATCTCAAGATCGCCAACGAGAATCCGTCCAAAACCACCCGGGTGAGCTTTCTGGACGATGCCAGCCGCAGCGCCGGCGTGGTGGCGCGGGTGGAGGTCGAGGACGAGAAGCCGTGGTCGGTGGCGGCCAGCTGGGACAACAGCGGCACGCCGGCCACCGGCCGCCAGCGAGTCGGCGTGGTGGCGCGCCACCACAACCTGTTCAACCGCGACCACATCGCCACCGTGCAGTACACCACCTCGCCCGGCCATGAGCGCGACGTGCAGCTTTACGGCGTCGGCTACCGCCTGCCGCTGTACGGCTGGGATGCCGCGCTGGATGTCTACGCCAACCACTCCGATGTCGATAGCGGCACCGTGGCCGCCGGGCCGTTCGACCTGGCCGTCACCGGGCGCGGTTCCAGCGCCGGCCTGCGCTGGAACCAGGCCCTGCCGCGCCGCGGCGAGTGGCAGCATAAGGTCCTGCTGGGCGCGGACTGGCGCAGCTTCGACAACGACACCCGGCTGGAAGGCATCCAGCTGGGCAGCAAGATCACCACCCTGCCGCTGACGCTCGGCTACGCGGTCGAAGTCGAACACGAACGCCAGCGCTGGCTCGCCTCGATCAACTGGAGCCACAACCTGCCCGGCGGCCGCCATGGCGACGCCGAGGCCTTCCGGCAGAGCCGCCAGGATGCGACCCCCCACTACCAGATCTGGCGGCTGGACAGCCAGGCTGGCGGCGGCCTGCCCGGCGACTGGCGCTGGCTGCACCGCCTGGGCGCGCAGGCCAGCCCGGACGTGCTGATCTCGTCCGAGCAGTTCGGCATCGGCGGTCAGTCGTCGGTGCGCGGCTATCCGGAACGGGCCGAGGCCGGCGAGGAAGGCATCAGCCAGCAGCTATCGCTGTATGGTCCCGAGCTGTGCGGTCGCTGGACCGGCGGAACCTGCCGGCTGGGCGTCTTCGTCGATGCCGGCACCCTGCGCCGCCGCGCCACCTATCAGGACACGCCCGACCACGTGACGCTGTGGAGCTACGGCGCCAGCCTGCAGGCCCAGTGGCGGCGCAATGTCCAGCTCGGGCTGGACGTGGGCGTGCCGCAGAAAAGCACCGCCGACACCAGCCGCCAGCATCCCCGCCTGCACGCCAGCCTGATCCTCAGCTACTAGGACCGCCGCCATGTCGCGCTCATTCTCTTTCGCTCCCTGCCTCCTGACGCTGACGCTCGCCATGGCCTTCGCGCCGGCGGCGCACGCCCAGCCGCAGGGCATGGACGTGGTCCACGGCAGCGCCAGTGCCAGCCAGGCGGGCAACGTCTTCACCGTCACCACCGGCGGCCGCCAGACCATCCTCAACTGGCAGAGCTTCGGCAACGCGGCGGGCGAGATTACCCGCTTCGTCCAGCCCGACGCCGCCAGCAGCGTGCTCAACCGCGTCACCGGCCAGAGCGCCAGCGTGCTGCTCGGCCGGCTCGAATCCAATGGCCGGGTGCTGCTGATCAACCCTAACGGCATCGTGTTCGGCGCCGGCAGCAGCGTCGACGTGGCCGGGCTGGTGGCCAGCACGCTCAATCTCAGCAACGAGGATTACCTCGCCGGCAAGTTCCGCTTCGACAACGGCGGCCAGGCCGGCAGCGTGGTCAACCTCGGCGACATCCGCACCACCGACGGCGGGCAGGTCTGGTTGATCGCTCCGAACGTCGAAAACAGCGGGCTGATCCACGCCCCCAATGGCGACATCCTGCTGGCCGCCGGCCAGCGCGTGTCCCTCGTCGACAGCCTGCATCCCGACATCCGCATCGAACTGGCCAACGACGGCGACCGCGTCCGCAACCTCGGCCAGCTGCTGGCCGGCGGCGGCAAGGTCAGCCTTTATGGCGCATTGCTGGAAAATCGCGGCCTCGTCAGCGCCGACAGCGCCAGCCGCGATGCCGCCGGCCGCATCGTGCTCAAGGCCAGCCGCAAGACCGAGGTCGGCGGCACCCTGAGCGCGCGCGGCGGCCAGATCAGCATCGACACCAGCAACGGCGACACGCTGGTCAGCGGTCGGCTCGACGTTGGCAGCGACAGCGGCAAGGGCGGACGCATCGACGTGACCGGCGAGCGGGTCGCCGTGCTCGACGGAGCGGTGCTGGACGCCCGCGGTGCCACAGGGGGCGGCACCATCCGCGTCGGCGGCGGCTGGCAGGGCCAGGACGCCAGCCTGCACCACAGCAAGGCCACCGTGATCGCCGCCGGCGCAACCCTGGATGCCAGTGCGACGGTGAACGGCGATGGCGGCACCGTGGTGGTGTGGTCGGACGGCCAGACCCGTGTCGACGGCCAGATTCGCGCCCGTGGCGGCGCACAGGGCGGCAACGGCGGGGCAGTGGAAACCTCGGGCCACGAGCTGAACGTGAGCCGGGCGGCCAATGTCGGTGCCGACCGGGGCCGGGGCGGCGAGTGGCTGCTGGACCCGGACGACCTGACCGTGGTGGGCACGGTGTCACCGCCGAACGGCTCGGGGTCCGACGCCGATCCTTTCGTGCCGTCGACCGGCGGCAGCCAGATCGGCGCCAGCACGATCGAGACCGCGTTGACGGGCGGCAG
>JASLDQ010000171.1 GCA_030151505.1 Chromobacteriaceae bacterium | reverse complement strand
ACCACCGTTGGCGGCCTTGCCGACGATCAGGCGTTCGATACGGGCGAAGGCGTCAGCCTCGAAAATCCGGATCTGGTCGTTCAGGTCGAGGCGGTAGCGCTTGAGTTCGCCGTCGATGATCGACTGGGCGCGCTTGTCGCGTTCGATACCTTCGCGGGTGAACACCTGCACGTCGATGACGGTGCCCTGCATGCCGGTCGGCACGCGCAGAGAGGTGTCCTTCACGTCGGAAGCCTTCTCGCCGAAGATCGCGCGCAGCAGCTTTTCTTCCGGCGTCAGCTGGGTTTCGCCCTTCGGCGTCACCTTGCCCACCAGCACGTCGCCGGCTTCCACTTCGGCGCCGATGTAGACGATGCCGGCCTCATCCAGACGGCCTGCCATGCGTTCGGACAGGTTCGGGATGTCGCGGGTGATTTCTTCCGGTCCGAGCTTGGTATCGCGGGCCACCACATTCAGTTCCTCGATGTGGATCGAGGTATAGCGGTCTTCCGCCACCACGCGTTCGGAGATCAGCACCGAGTCTTCGTAGTTGTAGCCGTTCCACGGCATGAAGGCGATGGTCATGTTCTGACCGAGGGCGAGCTCGCCCAGGTCGGTCGATGCACCGTCGGCAATCACGTCGCCGCGGGCCACGCGGTCGCCGACCTTCACGATCGGACGCTGGTTGATGTTGGTGTTCTGGTTGGAGCGGGTGTACTTGGTCAGGTTGTAGATGTCCACACCCACTTCGCCGGCGAACGCCTCGTCGTCGTTCACGCGGATCACCACGCGGGTGGCATCGACGTAATCGACCACGCCGCCGCGGCGCACCGACACGGTGGTGCCGGAGTCGACGGCCACGGCGCGTTCGATGCCGGTACCGACGAACGGTTTTTCCGCACGCAGGCAAGGCACGGCCTGGCGCTGCATGTTGGCGCCCATCAAGGCGCGGTTCGCGTCATCGTGTTCGAGGAACGGGATCAGCGAGGCCGCGACCGACACCACCTGGCTGGTGGCCACGTCCATGTACTGCACGCGGTCCGGGGTCGCCAGAATGGTTTCGCCCTTTTCGCGGCAGGTGACCATTTCGTCGATCAGGGTGCCGTCGGTATCGAGCGTGGCGTTGGCCTGCGCGATCACGTAGCGGCCTTCTTCGATCGCCGACAGGTAGTCGATCTCGTTGGTGACCTTGCCGTCCACCACCTTGCGGTACGGGGTTTCGAGGAAACCGTACTCGTTGGTGCGGGCGAAGATCGACAGCGAGTTGATCAGGCCGATGTTCGGGCCTTCCGGCGTTTCGATCGGGCAGACGCGGCCGTAGTGGGTCGGATGCACGTCGCGCACTTCGAAGCCGGCGCGCTCGCGGGTCAGACCGCCCGGGCCGAGGGCCGAGACGCGACGCTTGTGGGTCACTTCCGACAGCGGGTTGGTCTGGTCCATGAACTGCGACAGCTGCGACGAACCGAAGAATTCCTTGATCGCGGCCGAGACCGGCTTGGCGTTGATCAGGTCGTGCGGCATCAGGTTGTCGGACTCGGCCTGGTTCAGGCGCTCCTTGACCGCGCGTTCGACACGCACCAGACCGGCACGGAACTGGTTTTCCGCCAGTTCGCCGACCGAGCGCACGCGACGGTTGCCGAGGTGGTCGATGTCGTCCACTTCGCCACGGCCGTTGCGCAGCTCGAGCAGCAACACGATCACGGCCAGGATGTCGTCGGTCGACAGCGTGGCGGCACCGGTGCCGCCCTGCGGGCCGACGCGCTCGTAGAAGCGGCGCTGCCAGCCCGGAGCCTTGTCGTCGAGCTTGTCCGGATAGGCGCGGCGGTTGAACTTCATCCGGCCCACGCGCGACAGGTCATAGGTGTCTTCGCTGAAGAACAGGCGCTGGAACAGGGCCTCGACCGCTTCCGGGGTCGGCGGCTCGCCAGGACGCATCATGCGGTAGATCGACACACGGGCCTGGTCGCGGTCGGCAATGTCGTCGCCGCGCATGGTGTGGGCGAGGTAACCGCCGTGGTCCAGGTCGTTGATGAACAGCGTCTCGATCAGCACGATGTCGTTCATCGCCATCTTGGCGAGCACTTCTTCGGTGATTTCCTCGTTGGCACGGGCCACCACTTCACCGGTGTCGGTGCTGACCACATTGCGGGCCAGCAGTTTGCCCAGCAGCATGTCGGCCGGCACTTCCAGGCGGGTCACGCCGGCAGCGGCGATGTCGCGGATATGCTTGGCGGTGATGCGCTTGTCCTTCTGCACCAGTACGCGGCCGTCCGGAGCGACGATGTCGGTCTTGGCCGCTTCGCCCTTCAGGCGCTCCGGCACCACCTCCATGAACACCCCGTTCTTGGTGAGGTAGAAGGTGTCGAAATCGTAGAATTCGGCAAGGATCTGCTCTTCGGTGTAGCCCAGCGCCTTCAGCAGGGTCGACACCGGCATCTTGCGGCGGCGGTCGATACGGAAGTACAGCAGGTCCTTCGGATCGAATTCGAAGTCGAGCCAGGAACCGCGGTAAGGAATCACCCGGGCAGAGAACAGCAGCTTGCCCGAGCTGTGGGTCTTGCCGCGGTCGTGCTCGAAGAACACGCCCGGGCTGCGGTGCAGCTGCGACACGATGACGCGTTCGGTCCCGTTGATGATGAACGAGCCGTTGCCCGTCATCAGCGGAATTTCACCCATGTACACGTCGTTTTCGCGGACTTCCTTGACGACGGGCTTGGAGGACTCTTTGTCGAAAATCGTCAGGCGGATGCGGGCGCGGAGCGGAGCGGCGAAGGTGATGCCGCGCAGCTGGCATTCCGGCACGTCGAAAGGCGGTTCGCCCAGCACATAGTGGACGAAATCGAGGCGAGCGTAGCCGTTGTGGCTGGTGATCGGGAAGATCGAACGGAATGCGGCTTCGAGGCCGGCATTCTCACGCTTGTCGAACGCCGTACCGAGCTGGAGGAAGTCGGTATAGGAGTCGATCTGGGTCGCCAGCAGAAACGGCACATCAAGGACCGTCTCCCGCTTCGCAAAGCTCTTGCGAATCCGCTTTTTCTCGGTAAACGAATAACTCATAGAGTCTCCATCGGGGTGTAGTGGCGCAAGTAACCAAAGGTCAACAGCCACATGTTCTAAACCAGAATGTTGACGTTTGGCGGCTTGGCGAGAAACTTAGAGCGAAGAGCCGTCAAAAAGCTCACGCTTACAAGCGCAATAAGGCCGGCGGATTCCTCCGCCAGCCTATGGGTCGTCACCGGAGCGACGATTACTTCATTTCAGCCTTGGCGCCGGCTTCAACCAGCTGCTTGACCATGGCTTCGGCGTCAGCCTTCGACACGCCTTCCTTCACGGTCTTCGGAGCGCCGTCAACCAGATCCTTGGCTTCCTTCAGGCCCAGGCCGGTCACTGCACGCACAACCTTGATTACGTTGACCTTCTGGTCGCCAGCGGCGGTCAGAACAACGTCGAACTCGGTCTTTTCTTCAGCAACGGCAGCAGCGCCAGCGGCCGGGCCGGCCACGGCAACAGCAGCGGCGGACACGCCGAACTTTTCTTCGAACGCCTTAACCAGGTCGTTCAGTTCCATAACGGTCATCGAACCAACGGCTTCGAGGATGTCTTCTTTGGTGATAGCCATGTGTAAATCTCCAGTAAATCAATAGGGTCAGTAGTTGTAGATCAAGCCGCGACGGCTTCGCCTTGCTTCTGCTCGGCAACGGCGCCAAGAACGCGAGCCATGCCGGACACCGGAGCCTGCATGACGAACAGCAGCTTGGACAGCAGCTCTTCGCGGCTCGGGATCGAAGCCAGGGCAACGACTTCGGCTGCACTCAGCAGCTTGCCGTCGTAGGAACCCGCTTTGACAACGATCTTGTTGTCGGTTTTGGCGAAATCGTTCAGCACCTTGGCGGCAGCAACGGCGTCTTCCGAAATGCCGTAAACCAGCGGGCCGACCATTTGGTCAGCCAGCGCGGCAAACGGAGTATCGGCAACGGCCCGGCGTGCCAGCGTGTTCTTCAGAACGCGCAGGTACACGCCCTGCTCACGTGCCTTGGCACGGAGCTTGGTCATGCTTGCCACCTCAATGCCGCGATACTCGGCGATGACCAGAGTCTGAGCGTTCGCAACAACTGCTGCGATCTCAGCCACTACCGCCTTTTTATCTTCAAGATTGAGACTCAAGGTCTACCCTCCTAGCGTTGAGGAAACGGCGGCAGCCTTGCGGCCACTGCCACTTTCGTAACGGCGGACCTTACTTTGGAGACATTCCATGCTGACCGTCCGTGCGGACGGGGAATAGAGAGCCTGCATTCGGGCACACCATCTGCGTAGGACGCCGCTTGGGGCAACGATTAAATCCGAAGGATTCCTACGGTCTTTGACAATCCGGCGGGGCGAACCCCGCCGGCCCAAAGCCTGTGCGGCGGACTTGCGTCCGCCATGAAACTGTTACTGGGCGACGACCGTGGTCTGGTCGACGCGCACGCCAACACCCATGGTGCTGGAGACGGCGACCTTCTTCAGGTACACGCCCTTGGCTGCAGCCGGCTTGGCCTTTTGCAGCGCGTCGATCAGGGCAGCCAGGTTTTCCTTCAGCGCGGCTTCTTCGAACGAAGCGCGGCCGATGGTGGCGTGGATGATACCGGCCTTGTCGGTACGGTATTGCACCTGACCGGCCTTGGCGTTCTTCACGGCCTCAGCGACGTTCGGGGTCACGGTGCCGACCTTCGGGTTCGGCATCAGGCCGCGCGGACCGAGAATCTGGCCCAGCTGACCGACGATGCGCATGGCGTCCGGCGAAGCGATCACGATGTCGAAGTTGAGGTTGCCCTTCTTCACTTCTTCGGCGAGGTCTTCGAAGCCGACGACGTCAGCGCCGGCGGCCTTGGCGGCTTCGGCGTTGGCACCCTGGGTGAACACGGCGACGCGAACGGTTTTGCCGGTGCCGCGCGGCAGCACGACGGAACCGCGGACGACCTGGTCCGACTTGCGCGGATCGACGCCGAGGTTGACCGACACGTCGACGGATTCGTCGAACTTGGCGGTAGCGGCACCCTTCACCAGCGCGATGGCTTCGTCAACCGGGTACAGCTTGTTGCGGTCGACAGCAGCTTTCAGAGCGGCGAGACGCTTGGAAATCTTGGCCATTTACACGCCCTCCACTTCGATGCCCATGCTGCGAGCGGAACCAGCGATGATACGCACGGCGGCGTCCATGTTGGAGGCAGTCAGGTCCGGCTGCTTGGTCTTGGCGATTTCTTCCAGTTGAGCGCGGGTCAGCTTGCCCACCTTGTCGGTGTGCGGCTTCGGGCTACCCTTCTGGATGCCTGCGGCCTTCTTGATCAGAATGGTCGCCGGCGGGGTCTTCATGATGAAGGTGAACGACTTGTCCGCGTAGGCGGTAATCACCACCGGAATCGGCAGGCCCGGCTCGACGCCCTGGGTCTGGGCGTTGAACGCCTTGCAGAATTCCATGATGTTCAGACCGCGCTGACCCAGTGCCGGACCGATCGGAGGCGACGGGTTAGCTTTGCCAGCGGGCACTTGCAGCTTGATATAGCCGACAATTTTCTTTGCCACGGTATTACTCCTGAATGGGTCGTTAACGCGGAGGCATCAACTCCGCTGCCCGGTTAAAACGGCCACGCGAGCGCGGCCGGCAATCTCCAGATCGGCTTACTGCTTTTCGACCTGGTTGAATTCGAGCTCGACCGGCGTGTCACGACCGAAGATCTGCACCGACACGCGCAACTTGTTGCGCTCGTAGTTGACTTCGTCGACGGTGCCGTTGAAATCGGTGAACGGGCCGTCGCACACGCGCACGCGTTGCCCCACCTCGAACAACACCTTGGGCTTCGGCTTTTCGACACCTTCCTGCATCTGCTGCATGATGGCTTCGACTTCCGCCGGCTTGATCGGCGCCGGACGCTGGGCGGTACCGCCGATGAAGCCGGTCACTTTTGGCGTGCTCTTCACCAAGTGCCAGGTGTCGTCGTCCATTTCCATCTCGACCAGCACATAGCCCGGGAAGAACTTGCGCTCAGTTAGCGACCGCTTGCCGTTCTTCATGTCGACGACTTCTTCGACCGGCACCAGAATCTGGCCAAACTTGGCCGTCATTTCGGCGCGCTCGATGCGCTCCTTCAATGCTTTTTGCACGCTCTTCTCGAAACCCGAGTAGGCGTGCACCACATACCACTTCATGCTCATCGCGTTAGCCTCGGCCGAGAATCAAATCGTAGAACACCCATGACAGACCGGAATCGACCAGCCACATGAAAACCGATAGAACCAGAACAAAAAGGAAGACCAAGCCGGTAAGCTGGGTTGCCTCTTTGCGGGTCGGCCATACCACTTTCTTGGCTTCGGCGATGGAATCCTGGGCGTAGGCCGTGAATTCCTTGCCGGGCCGGGCAGCCCACACCGCGCCGGCGGCGAGAAGCACACCCGCAACGACAACGAGGACGCGCAGGATACCCTGAGTGTCCGGAATGAGATAGTAGGCGGCGATGCCGGCGATTACGAGCAGAGCGGCGAGCGCGAGCTTGAGCTTGTCTTGCAGTTCCATCAGTCTTAGTTCGCTTGCTTTATGCAGCAAAAG
>JASLDQ010000131.1 GCA_030151505.1 Chromobacteriaceae bacterium | reverse complement strand
GGCGAGTACTGCGCCTGCTTCATCAGCTCGGTCACGCGCTGGCCGCGGTCCAACTGAGCGCGGGTGGCCGGGTCGAGATCCGAAGCGAACTGCGCGAACGCAGCCAGCTCGCGGAACTGGGCCAGGGCCAGCTTCACGCCGCCGGACAGCTTCTTCACGATCTTGGTCTGGGCAGCACCGCCCACGCGCGACACCGAGATACCGGCGTTCACGGCCGGACGGATGCCCGCGTTGAACAGGTCGGTTTCCAGGAAGATCTGGCCGTCGGTGATCGAGATCACGTTGGTCGGCACGAATGCGGACACGTCACCGGCCTGCGTTTCGATGATCGGCAGGGCGGTCAGCGAACCGGTCTTGCCCTTCACTTCGCCGTTGGTGAACTGTTCGACGTATTCGGCGTTCACGCGAGCGGCGCGTTCCAGCAGGCGGCTGTGCAGATAGAACACGTCGCCCGGGTAGGCTTCGCGGCCCGGCGGACGGCGCAGCAGCAGCGAAATCTGGCGATAGGCCACGGCTTGCTTGGACAGGTCGTCGTACACGATCAGGGCATCTTCGCCGCGGTCGCGGAAGTATTCGCCCATGGTGCAGCCGGCGTACGGTGCGATGTATTGCAGCGCGGCGGTGTCAGAGGCGGAAGCCGCGACGATGATGGTGTGACCCATCGCGCCGTGCTCTTCCAGCTTGCGCACCACGTTGGCGATCGACGAAGCCTTCTGGCCGACGGCGACGTAGATGCAAATGACGCCGGTGCCCTTCTGGTTGATGATCGTGTCGAGCGCCACAGCCGATTTACCGGTCTGGCGGTCGCCAATGATCAGTTCGCGCTGGCCGCGGCCGATCGGGATCATCGAGTCGATGGCCTTCAGGCCGGTTTGCATCGGCTGGTCGACCGACTTACGCGCGATCACGCCAGGAGCAACCTTTTCGATCGGCGAAGTCAGCTTGGTGTTCAACGGACCCTTGCCGTCGATCGGACGGCCGAGCGAGTCGACGACGCGACCGATCAGTTCCGGACCGATAGGCACTTCGAGGATGCGGCCGGTACACTTGACTTCCTGGCCTTCGGAAATGTGTTCGTACTCGCCCAGAATCACGGCGCCGACGGAGTCGCGCTCGAGGTTCATGGCGAGGCCGAAGGTGTTGCCCGAGAATTCGAGCATTTCGCCCTGCATCACGTCCTTGAGGCCGTGAATGCGGACGATGCCGTCGGTCACCGAAGTGACGGTACCAGTGGTACGCGCCTCGGTCGCGGACGGCAGGTTCTGAATCTTCTCGCGAATGAGTTCGCTGATTTCAGAAGGATTCAACTGCATGATCTCTCCTAACTTTTCAGGCTGACTGCCATTGCTTGCAGTTTGCCGCGTACCGATGCATCGATGACGTCGTCGCCGATCTGAATGGCCACACCACCGAGCAGCTCGGGGTCGACCGAAACGGACAGCTCGACGGGTTTGCCGTACTTGGACTTGAGCGTCTCAGCAAGCTCGGCGGCCTGAGCGTCGGACAGCGGGTAAGCGGACGTGACCTTAGCGGCAAGCACGCCTTCTTCCTGCTTCTTCAGCGCTTCAAACTGGCTGGCGATTTCCGGCAAGAGCACCAGACGACGGTTTTCGGCGAGGGCTGCAACGAGGTTTTTCACCTCGGCCGTGGCCTTGTCGCCCAATAAGTCCGCCAGGAGCTTCTCGGCCTGGGCCGCAGTGGTTTCCGGGCTGGTGACGACGCCGAGCAGTGCCGGGTCGTTCAGCAGCGCAGACAGCCAGGCGAGCGCCTCGCCCCAAGGGGCCAGGCTTCGCTCGTCCTTGGCCACCCGGAATACCGCCTCGGCGTAAGGCCGTGCTACGGTAATGAGTTCTGCCATGGGCTGATTACAACTCCGCTTTGATGGAGGCCAGCAGGTCGGCGTGCTTGGCGGCGTCGATTTCGCGGCGCAGGATCTTCTCCGCACCCACGACAGCCAGCTCGGCTACCTGACCGCGCAACGCTTCCTTGGCACGCGAGACTTCCTGGCCGACTTCGGCGCGAGCCTCGGCAAGAATACGTTCGCCTTCGCTCTTGGCAGCCTGCTTGGCTTCTTCGACGATCTGACCGGAGCGCTTCTCGGCGGCGAGCACCAGTTCGGTTGCCTGTTGCTTGGCAGCACGAATCTGATCCTCGACGCGACGGGAAGCTTCTTCCAGATCCTGCTTGCCGCGTTCGGCAGCAGCCAGACCATCGGCGATGCGCTTGGCGCGCTCGTCCATCATGTTGGTAAGCGGAGGCCAAACAAATTTCATCGTGAACCATACCAGGATGGCGAAAGTGATCGCCTGCCCCAGCAGTGTCGCATTGATATTCACGCTTGTTTTCCTCCAGTAGGTTCAACAACTAGCCGTTAAGGGCGTCGATTACGCGCCCAGGGCAGCCTTGGCAGCGGCCAGGAACGGGTTGTTGAACGTGTACAGCAGGGCAACACCGACACCGATCATCGAAATGGCGTCAAGCAGACCGGCGATGATGAACAGCTTGGTTTGGAGCACCGGGATCATTTCCGGCTGGCGAGCCGAGCTCTCCAGGAACTTGCCGCCCAGAATAGCAAAGCCCAGAGCAGTGCCGATGGCGCCCAGGCCGATGATGATCGCGGCAGCCAGCACGGTCATGCTTTGAATCTGAGTAACGAGTGCTTCCATTTAGATTTCTCCTAAGAGTAAGACAAGGATGGTTGGGAAAACGGGTGTCGTCGGTGCTTGCGGGCGATGACGACTGTCACCGCCCGTATGCTCGGTTGCTTAGTGATCTTCAACAGCCAGGCTGAGGTACACGATGGTCAGCATCATGAACACGAAGGCCTGCAGGGTAATGATCAGGATGTGGAAGATGGCCCACGGTGCGCCCAGCAGCCATTGCACCGACCACGGCAGCAAGGCGATCAGGATGAAGATCAGTTCGCCGGCATACATGTTGCCGAAGAGACGAAGTGCGAGAGAGATCGGCTTGGCCAGGAGTTCGATGAGCTGGAACACGAAGTTGATCGGACCGACCTTCGGGCCGAACGGAGCCGAGAACAGTTCGTGGATGTAGCCGCCCAGGCCCTTGGCCTTGATGCTGAAGCCGATGATCATGAACATCACCGACAGCGACATCGCGAAGGTGGCGTTCACGTCGGCGGACGGCACCACGCGCAGATAGACATGATGCGGATCGGCACCAAACACATGCTCGCCGATCAGCTGTGCAGCGTAAGGCAGCAGATCGACCGGCAGCAGGTCCATCGCGTTCATCAGGAACACCCACACGAAGATGGTCAGCGCCAGCGGAGCGATGACATTGCTCTTGGCGTGGAACACGTCCTTGACCTGGGTCGCGACCATTTCGACCAGCATCTCCACCAGCAACTGCAGGCGGCCCGGCTTGTCCACGCTGAAGGTCTTGACCACGCGGGTGAAAGCGAACAGGAAGATGAAGCCCAGAATCAGCGACACCGAGAAGGTGTCCAGATTCAGGGACCAGAAGCCACCGTCGTGCGGCGCGGTTGCGTGCGTGAGGTGGTGCTTGATGTATTCGGTAGCGTTGCCTGCCATTTGCCCGTACTCGATTTGTTATTTAACCAGAAGTCCAAACCAGTAAGCCGACTGGGCGGCGATGTAACCGCCGAAAAGCGCCAGTGCCGACATACCCTTGAAAAAAACCATGATCGCCGCAAACAAGAACACGGTAGCGATCATCTTCATTGCTTCGGCCCGAAAGTGCCCCCGCATCAGGTCCTGCGGTGCAGCACGTTTTCTGGCATAGGCAATGCTTGCATAAATCAGCGCCCCGACCACGGCGATACCGCCACCCGCCAAGGCGGAAAATGCAGCGGTGCGTGCATCGGCGGCCAGACACGCGGCCAGCAGGGAGGCCAGCGCCGTCAGAGCCACTTGCAGGCGAACGACCTGCCAGACTTCGCGGTGCAACATCGTTCGCGCCCTTAAAAAACCGCCGGATTATATGTTCTGGCGACTTGTTACGTCAACGAAACACCTGTCATACAAACCCTAAAAACTCATGATTCAGCTACGTTTTCTCAGGTTTGCCAGAAAACCGTCCAGTTGATCCAGATCGGCATACTCGATGACCAGCTTGCCGCGTCCCTTGGCGCCATGACGAATTTTCACCGTCGCGCCAATGGCCTGCGACATTTCCTCCTCCAGCCGCGCCACGTCCGGATCCAGCTTGCGAACCGCCTTGCCGTCCGTCGGTTGCTCCAGTTTTGCCTGCGCCAGCCGCTCGGCGTCGCGCACGCTCATGCCCTTGGCGGCGATGCTCTGCGCCAGCGCGATCTGCTCCAGCACCGGCAGCGGCAGCAGCGCGCGCGCATGCCCCATGTCGAGCTGGCCGGTATAGACCAGATCCTGCACCGGCTCGGCCAGGTTCAACAGGCGCAGCAGGTTGGACACCGCGCTGCGCGAACGGCCCAGCGCCTCGGCCGCGCGTTCGTGCGTCATGCCGAACTCGTCGATCAGACGCTGGATGCCGTGCGCCTCTTCCAGCGGATTGAGCTGCTCGCGCTGGATGTTCTCGATCAGCCCGATCGCCAGCGCCGCCTCGTCCGGCACCGCCCGCACAACCGCAGGCACCTCGGTCAGGCCGGCCCGGCGCGCGGCGCGCCAGCGGCGTTCGCCGGCGATCAGTTCGTATTCGCCCAGCCCCACTTCGCGCACCACGACCGGCTGGATCACCCCCTGGCCGCGGATCGACTCGGCCAGCTGGTCCAGCGCCGCCTCGTCCATATGCGTGCGCGGCTGGTAGCGGCCCGGCCGGATGGTGTCGACGGACACCGTCTGCAGACGGTCTTCGCCTTGGTTGGCGGCGAGCAGCACGTCGAGGCCGCGCCCCAGACCCTTGAGTTTCGGTTTGGCCATGTTCATGCGGTTACGGAAGCGGGTTCAAATTTGCCGATCAGCTCGTCGGCGAGGGAAAGGTAGGCGCGGGCACCGCGGGCGTTCTTGTCGTAGGCCAGCACCGGCATGCCGTAGCTGGGCGCCTCGGCCAGCCGCACGTTGCGCGGAATGACCGTTTCGAACACCTTGCCGCCGAAGTGCTGCGACAACTGGGCCGACACCTGCTGCGCCAGGGTCGAGCGACTGTCGAACATGGTGCGCAACAGGCCGACGATGTCGATGTGCGGATTGAGCGAGCCGCGCATCTTGCGCAGGGTGTTGACCAAATCGGACAAGCCTTCCAGCGCGTAGTACTCGCACTGCATCGGGATGATGACCCCGCTGGCGGCGGCCAGACCGTTGAGCGTCAGCAGGTTCAGCGCCGGCGGACAATCGATCAGGATGAAATCGTAATCGGGCTTGACGCGGGCCAACACCGTGCGCAAACGCAGCTCGCGCTGTTCGACCTCGACCAGTTCCACTTCGGCGCCGCCCAAGTCGCGATTAGCCGGCAGCACGTCGTAGGCACCGGCCTCGGCGCGCTGCACCACGCTGGCGAAAGGCACGTCACCCAGGAGCAAGTGATAAACGGTCAGCGCCAGCTCGGTTTTTTCGATGCCCGAGCCCATGGTGGCATTGGCCTGCGGATCGAGGTCGATCACCAGCACCCGCTTGCCGCGCGCGGCCAGACTGGCGGCGAGGTTAACCACGGTGGTGGTCTTACCGACCCCGCCCTTCTGATTGGTGACTGCAATAATGCGGGCCATGCTCATGCCTCCGCCGTCAGGTGAACCAGATGACGCTCACCCTCCAGCCCCGGCACCGCCAGCTCGACCACGCCGTCGGCGCGGGCCCATTCGGGCAGCTGGGCGATTTCCTCGTAGGGATACACGCCCTTCAGCGCCGACCAGCGCCCGCCCGGCGCCAGCAGGTGGCGGGTCAGTTTGACGAAGTCGGCCAGATCGGCGAAGGCGCGCGAGGTAATCACGTCGAATTTTGTTTCGGGCTGATAGGCCTCGACCCGGTCGCACACCACCTCGACGTTCGATAGCCCCAGCTCGATCACCGCCTGCTTGAGGAAGGTGGTTTTCTTGTGGTTGGCGTCCAGCAAGGTGATCCGCCAGTCGGGCCGGGCGATGGCGAACGGGATGCCCGGCATGCCGCCGCCGGAGCCGACATCCAGGAGATGTGTGCCGCCGACGTGCGGCAACGCCGCGAGGCTGTCGAGCAGGTGGTAGGCCACCATGCGGTCGATCTCGCGCACGGCGGTCAGGTTGAAGGTGCGGTTCCACTTGTCGAGCAGCTCGACGTAGTGGATCAGCAGGAGTTCCTGCGCAGCGGTCAGCTCGAGGCCGAGCGCCGCCACGCCACGGTGCAATTCTTCTTTAAGCGTCATGCCGATGGTCTCGCGTCGGAGAAACCGCGTTTGAGGTGGACAAGCAGCAGCGAAATCGCCGCCGGCGTGATGCCGGAAATGCGGGAGGCTTGCCCCAGGGTTTCGGGCCGGAACTGGGTCAGCTTCTGCTGCACCTCCCTGGACAGGCCGTGTACGACAGTGTAATCGAGATCGGCCGGCAGGCGGACATGTTCGATCTTGTCGCGCCGGGACACCTCGTGGTTCTGCCGCTCGATATAGCCTTGATATTTGACCTGAATTTCAACCTGCTCGGCCACCACCGGGTCGGCCACCGCGCAGCCGAAGCCCGGCAGCGTCGACAGGGTCGCGTAGTCGATTTCCGGCCGGCGCAACAGTTCCGCCAGCGAGTACTCGCGCTCGATCGCGCGGCCCAGCACCCGCTCGGCCTCGGCCGCCGCCAGCACGCGCGGATTCACCCAGGTCGTGTTCAAGCGCGCCTTCTCGGCCTCGAGCGCGTCGCGCTTGCGGCAGAAACTCTCCCACTGCGCATCGCCCACCACCCCCAGCTCGCGCCCCTTCTCGGTCAGGCGCAGGTCGGCGTTGTCCTCGCGCAGCTGCAGGCGGAACTCGGCCCGGCTGGTGAACATCCGGTACGGCTCGCTCACGCCCTTGGTGGTCAGGTCGTCGACCAGCACGCCCAGATACGCCTCGTCGCGCGCCGGGCTCCAGCCCTCCTTGCCCTCGACGTGGCGTGCCGCGTTGATGCCGGCCAGACAGCCCTGCGCCGCCGCTTCCTCGTAGCCGGTAGTGCCGTTGACCTGGCCGGCGAAGAACAGGCCGGCGATGTTTTTCGATTCCAGCGTCAGCTTCAGCGCGCGCGGATCGAAGTAGTCGTATTCGATCGCGTAGCCCGGCCGCAGGATGAAGGCGTTTTCCAACCCCTTCATCGAACGCACCGCGGCCAGCTGGATGTCGAACGGCAGCGAGGTCGAAATCCCGTTGGGATAGAACTCGTGGGTGGTCAGACCTTCCGGCTCCAGATAGATCTGGTGGCTGTTGCGGTCGGCGAAGCGGTTGACCTTGTCCTCGATCGACGGACAGTAGCGCGGGCCGACGCCCTCGATCTTGCCGGTGAACATCGGGCTGCGGCCGAAACCGGAACGGATGATCTCGTGGGTGCGCTCATTGGTGTAGGTCACCCAGCACGGCAACTGGCGCGGATGCAGCTCGCGCGAGCCGCGGAAGCTGAACACCGGCTCGGGCGTGTCGCCCGGCTGCATTTCCAGAATGTCCAGATTGATGCTGCGGCCGTCGATGCGCGGCGGCGTGCCGGTCTTGAGCCGGCCGACCGGCAGGTTGTAGTCGCGCAGGCGCGCGCCCAGCGTGCTCGCAGCCGGATCGCCGGCGCGGCCGCCGACGTAGTTTTCCAGCCCGATGTGGATCTTGCCCGACAGGAAGGTGCCGGCGGTGAGCACCACCGCGCGGCCGCGGAAGGTGATGCCGGCCTGGGTGATCGCGCCCGCCACCCGGTCGCCGTCCATCAGCAAGTCGTCGACCGCCTGCTGGAACAGCCACAGGTTCGGCTGGTTCTCCAGCATCTGCCGGATCGCCGCCTTGTAGAGAATGCGGTCGGCCTGCGCGCGGGTGGCGCGCACCGCCGGCCCCTTGGACGAATTGAGGGTGCGGAACTGGATGCCGCCCATGTCGGTCGCCAGCGCCATCGCCCCGCCCAGCGCGTCGAGCTCCTTGACCAGATGCCCCTTGCCGATGCCGCCGATGGACGGATTGCACGACATCTGTCCCAGCGTTTCGATGTTGTGGGTCAGCAGCAGCGTGGCGCGGCCCATGCGCGCCGCCGCGAGCGCCGCCTCGGTGCCGGCGTGACCGCCACCGACGACGATCACGTCAAATTCGGTCGGATAAATCATGGGGAATGGCTTCGGGGTAATGCAAAGAAGGGGCGGAATTCTACGCCAAAAACCGGCCGGGGATAAGTGCTTGATTTGCTTGAAAGCAGCCGCAATCCGTCCCTGCAACCACAGATTCATCGACTTGTCACCCGCCCGTCATTGCCGGCCCCTAGGCTGCATTTACCCGAAGAGCCAAGCCAAGGAGCCCGACGATGCTCGAACAACGCCTGAGCCGTGCCGAATCCCGCCCGCGTCTGAACGTGCGCCTCGCCAGCAGCGCCGCCGACATCCGCGCCGCCCAGAAGCTGCGTTACGACGTGTTCGCCACCGAAATGGGCGCCAGACTCACCTCCGCCGCCGAAGGCATCGACCGCGACGATTACGACGAGCTGTGCGACCACCTGATCGTCACCGACTCGAGCGAGCGCGTCATCGGCACCTACCGCATGCTGTCGCCCGCCAACGCCCGCCGCGCGCCGATGCTGTATTCCGAACACGAGTTCGACCTCGCCCGCCTCACCCACCTGCGCGAGCGCATCGTTGAAGTCGGCCGCAGCTGCGTGCACAAGGATTTTCGCTCCGGCGCGGTCATCGCGCTGCTGTGGGCGGGACTGGCCGACTACGTGCGCCAGGTCGGCGGCGAGTACCTCGCCGGCTGCGCCAGTGTCAGCCTGGCCGACGGCGGCCACCAAGCGGTCAGCCTGTTCCGCCAGCTCGAGGCCAAATGCCTCGCGCCGGCCGAATGGCGCGTGTTCCCGCACCTGCCGCTGCCGCTCGAACAGATCGACGACGCGGTGCCGGTCGCCGTCCCGCCGCTGATCAAGGGCTATCTGCGCGCCGGCGCGATGGTTGGCGGCGCGCCAGCCTGGGACCCGGACTTCAACTGCGCCGACTTCTTCATGCTGCTGCCGATGGCCAACACCGACGCACGCTACGCACGCCGCTTCATCGGCGGCTGAAGCCGCCCGCGCGGCGGCCCTGCAAACAGAAAAGCCCGGCAGCGCAATCGCGGCCTGCCGGGCTTTTCTTTGTCCTCCGTTGCTGCCCGGACGGCTCAGCCGCCCAGCGCCAGCCGCAGCAGCGCAATCGCCCCCGCCACCAGCCCGCCGACCACCGCGCCGTTGACGCGGATCCACTGCAGCTCGTCGCCGACCTTGTCCTCGATCTGCCCCAC
>JASLDQ010000120.1 GCA_030151505.1 Chromobacteriaceae bacterium | reverse complement strand
ACGTTCAGGATTTCGAGCGCGCGGCCCTCCTCGTTTTCGACGGCCACCTCGATCACGTTGGCGCGGCCGTTGCCCGAGGTGGTCTGGACCCGGCCCTCGGGAGTCACGACCTGCTCGACTGAGCTGCCTTCGCGCTCCGCGATCAGGGCGTTGTAATAGTCCATGACCTCTTCGGGCGAGCCCTGCTTGGCCAGGCGGCCGCCGTCGAGCAGGATCGCGCGGTCGCAGATCGACTGCATGGCGGCGCGGTCGTGGCTGACGATCAGCAGCGTCGTGCCCTGCTTGCGAAATTCGCGGATACGGTCGAAGCTCTTGTGCTGGAAGTAGGCGTCGCCCACCGACAAGGCCTCGTCGACGATCAACACGTCCGGGCGCCGCACCGTGGCCACGCTGAAGGCGAGGCGCATCTGCATGCCGGACGAGTACACCCGCACCGGCTGGTCGATGTAGTCGCCGATCTCGGCGAAGGCTTCGATCTCCGGCATCAGTGCCGCGATCTCGTGAACCGCGATGCCCAGCAGCTGGCCGGCCATGAACACGTTCTGGCGGCCTGTGAAATCGGGGTGGAATCCCATCCCCAGTTCGAGCAGGGCGGCCACGCTGCCGGCGATCGAGACGCTGCCGGCGCTCGGCTGGGTGGTGCCGGTGATCAGCTTGAGAAGGGTGCTCTTGCCGGCGCCGTTGATGCCGATGATGCCGACCGCGTCGCCGGGCGCCAGCTCGAAATTGATGTCTTGCAGGACCCATTTCAGCTTGTGTCGCGGCCTGGTGCCGGGCAGGATCCACTCGGCGAGACGGCCCCAGCGGTTGCCGTACTGTTTATAGGCCTTGCCCAGGCCTGTGACTTTGATCGCGCCCATTACAGTTCATCCACCATTTCGCCGGCGCGCTTGCGGAACAGGTGCATGCCAAGCGCGCAGAACAGCAGCGCCAGTACCGTCACCGGCAGCAGGCTGCGCCAGGCCGGCAGCTGGCCGTTCAGCAGGATGCCCTGGTAGGCCTGCACCACGGCCGCCATCGGATTCAGGGACAGCCATGCGCGGTATTGTCCGGGCAGGGCGGTGACGGGATACACGACCGGCGTGAACCAGAACCAGAACTGCAGCACGATGCCGAAGAACTGGCCGACGTCGCGGAAGAACACGTTCAGTACGCCCAGCACCATGGCCAGGCCGATCGAGAACAGCACTTGCACGGCCAGCACCGGCAGCAGGGCCAGGAAGGTCCAGCCGGGAAAGGCGCCGCTGAGCGCAAGGAAGGCCGTGAACAGCCCGAAGATGATACCGAAATTGACGAGGGAATTGAGGACGACGATGATCGGCAGGCAGATCCGCGGGAACTGCAGCTTCTTGATCAGGTTGGCATTCTCGATGAAGACGCTCTGGCCGCGCGTGGTGATCTCGGCGAACAGACCCCAGGTCAGCACGCCCGCGCACAAGTAGATGCTGTAAGCGAAATGGCCGGAGTTGCCCTGCAGCCGGTTGCCCATCACCTGGGAGAAGATGACGGTATAGACGACGATCATCGCCAGCGGGTTCAGGATCGTCCATGCGGCGCCGAGAAGGGAATTGCGGTACCTGGTCTGAAATTCGCGGCGTACGCTACCCGCGATGAATCCGCGGTAGCGCCAGACGCCGCCCAGCATGGAACGGGAAATCATAAGTGTAAGAGCTCGGTCATGGCATCGGGATCGGCGCCGCGCGTAACATGCCGCGCGTCCGGTTCGGGTGAAAACCCGAAGATAAGTTGCCGATTATAACATGAGGCTTCGAAATACTTTACGATTTACCAATTGTTTCAAATTTATGCTTGGTACTGCAATTCGATGACAAATGCTGACATTTGTCTTGATTTCGCATTTATATTGCATCGGAATCAATATGGTGACCCGATCCGGGGCTGTCATTGCTCCCAAGAATCCAGGGGGATTTTGCATTTTGGGTGATAATGTTCTGCCTGCCGATTGATGGTGAATCCAGTCGACAGGCGCCTTTTGACGACAGCCCAAAATGATCAATAAACCATCCGAATCCCAAGACGAGATCAAGACCGCTCTGCGGGGCTTCAAAAGTACCTTCGTGACTGTCGGCACCTTCAGTGCCGTCACAAACTTGCTGGCGCTGGTGCCCTCCTTGTACATGCTGCAAGTCTATGACCGCGTGTTGGCGAGCCGCAACGAGATCACGCTGTTGATGCTGACACTGATGATGCTGGGCGCCTACGTGTTCATGTCCGCGCTCGAAATGATGCGCAGTTTTGTGCTGGTGCGCGTCGGCGCCAGGTTCGACATGATGCTCAACAAGCGCGTCTATACTGCCGCCTTCGAGCAGAACCTCAAGAAAGCGGGTGGCAACGCGGGCCAGGCCTTGAACGACCTGACCAACCTGCGCCAGTTTTTGACCGGCAACGCCCTGTTCGCGTTCTTCGACGCGCCGTGGTTCCCGTTCTACCTGATCGTCATTTTCTTCTTCGAGCCTTGGCTCGGCGTGTTTGCCCTGTGCGGCACTGCCGTCCTGATCGCGCTGGCCGTCATCAACGAAAAGCTGTCGCACGCGCCGCTCAGCGAGGCCAATGCCATGGCGATCGCCGCCAGTACCCTGGCGACCAATAATCTGCGCAATGCCGAAGTCATCGAATCGATGGGCATGCTGCCGAATCTGATGGGACGCTGGTTCAAGCTGCACAGCCGCTTCCTGAACCTGCAGGCCGAAGCCAGCCAGAAAGCCGGCATCGTCGGCGCGATCACGAAATTCGTGCAGGTTTCCCTGCAGTCGCTGGTGCTCGGTTTCGGCGCCTTGCTGGCCGTCGAGGGCAAGATCACCCCGGGCATGATGATCGCCGCCTCGATCCTGGTCGGCCGCGCGTTGGCGCCGGTGCAGCAGGTGATCGCGGTGTGGAAGTCCTGGGCGAGCACCCGCAGCGCCTACGAGCGCCTGACCGCGTTGTTGTCCGCCAATCCGGAACGCAGCGCCGGCATGGAGTTGCCGAAGCCGCAGGGCATCGTGATCGTGGAAGGCGTTACCGCCGCGCCGCCGGGCAGCAATCAGGCCGTGGTAAAGGGTGTGTCCTTCGCTGTCGCCCCCGGCGATGCGCTGGGAGTGATCGGACCATCCGGCTCCGGCAAGTCGACGCTGGCGCGGTTGCTGGTCGGCGTGTGGCCGGCCATGATGGGCAAGGTGCGCCTGGACGGCGCCGACGTCCATGCCTGGAACAAGGGCGAGCTTGGCCCGAGCATCGGCTATTTGCCGCAAGATATCGAATTGTTTGGCGGTACCGTCAGTGACAACATCGCACGCTTCGGCGAAGTGGATGCCGAAAAAGTGGTCGAGGCGGCCAAGCGCGCCGGCGTCCACGACATGATCCTGCACTTGCCCAAGGGTTACGACACCCCGCTCGGCGACGGCGGCGCCGGGCTTTCCGGCGGCCAGAAACAGCGCCTGGGCCTGGCCCGCGCAATGTACG
The DNA here is from genome assembly GCA_030151505.1 of Chromobacteriaceae bacterium. GTDB lineage: Bacteria > Pseudomonadota > Gammaproteobacteria > Burkholderiales > Aquaspirillaceae > JASLDQ01. Next base: position 1,006 of record JASLDQ010000120.1, on the reverse strand, counting down.
GGGACCCTTCCCTGATCGTGCTGGACGAGCCGAACTCGAACCTCGACGAGGTGGGAGAGCAGGCGCTGCTGCAGGCCGTGCTCGACCTGCGCCGCCGCGGCAAGACCATCGTGCTCATCACGCACCGGAACAGCATCATCGGCGTCACCAACAAGCTTCTGCTGCTGCGCGATGGCGCCGTCCAGATGTTCGGACCGACCAGCCAGGTACTGGCTGCACTGCAGGAGGCTGCGCAGAAGGCGATGGCGCAGCAGCAGTCCGCACAACAGGCTCAAGCGCAGGCCCAGGCCGCCGCAACGACCGAACAAGGAAGCAAGTAATGAAGCTCGTCCAATCGAAGGATACGCAGAAGAGTGGCGCAACCGAGGTCATCAGCCATGACCTTTCCCCGTTGACCGTCAATACCGATGCGCGTGTCTTCGCGCGCATCGGCTGGCTGATCGTGCTGCTCGGCGTGGCCGGTTTCCTGGTCTGGGCATCGTTCGCGCCGCTCGACAAGGGCGTGCCGATGTCCGGCACCGTGGCGGCGGAATCGAACCGCAAGGCGGTGCAGCACCAGACCGGCGGCACCATCCAGGAAATCCTCGTGAAGGACGGCGACGTGGTGAAAGCCGGCCAGGTGCTGGTGCGCATGAATGCCGTCAACGCGCAAGCCGGGCTCGACATGACCCAAGCCCAGTACCTGAGCGCACGCGCCACCGAGGCGCGCCTGGCCGCCGAGCGTGACGGCTTGAAGAGCATCCGTTTTCCGGAGGAGCTGACCAAGCGCGCCGGCGATCCGAAAGTGGCCGAGATGATGACGCTGCAGACCCAGTTGCTGGCCTCGCGCCGGGCATCGCTGCAGAACGAACTGGGCGGCATGGACGAAAACATCGCCGGCCTGAAGGCCCAGATCCAGGGATTGCAGGAATCGCGCGACAGCAAGAAGGCCCAGGTCGCCATCCTGAAGGAGCAGCTCGATGGCATGCGCGACCTGGCCAGGGAAGGCTATGTGGCGCGCAACCGC
>JASLDQ010000082.1 GCA_030151505.1 Chromobacteriaceae bacterium | reverse complement strand
GTTGATCTCGACGACCAGAAACGCTGGCAGGAATCGCGGGTCAAGAACCGCCCCTACGCCTACCAGCCGGACTGAGTTCCGCCCGCTGGAATACACGACGCCCCGGCCGCAATGGCCGGGGCGTCGTCGTTTGCGGGCCGGGCGGGACACGTCGCCGGCCGGCAAGGGGCGCAGACACATTTGTTAACAGCTGCGTGCCGCCATTTACAAATCTTACATGCCGACCGCCTAAACTTTCCGCTGCCGCCACCGTGGCGGTGCTCAACGAAGAATTCCAACCATGAAAAAATTGCTGATGTCCGCGCTGCTGCTGGCGGCCGGGGCCGCGCAGGCCGCAACCTTTACCGACTATGCCACGGTGGTGAAAAGCGAGCCGCTGTACGGCCCGGCGAACCAGAACGGCTGCGTGCCGTCCGCCGCCACGCAGGCCCCGGGCGGCGACGCCGGCGGGCTGGGCGGGCTGGTGACCGCCGAGAACGGCGGCACCCTGCTGGGCGGCATCGTCGGCGGGGTGCTCGGGAATCAGGTAGGCGGTGGACGCGGCCAGACCGCCGCCACCATCGTCGGCGCCATCGGTGGCGCGATGGCCGGCCGCCAGATCGCACGCAGCGTGCCGGGCGCCGCCCCTGCTGGGCAGGCCGGCACGGTTTGCCCGCCGGCCCAGCAAGTGCTGACCGGTTATCTCGTGACCTACGAATACCGCGGCCAGCGCGAGACGGTGACCTTGCCCTACCAGCCGGGCAAGCAGCTGAAGATGACCGTCTCGGCCCAGCCGGCGATCGACTGAACGGCGCGGCGGCGGGCAATCCCGCCGGGCGCGCTCCCAACATCCGGCGGCCGGCCGGGTGACCTTCCCCGCTAGGCCGCCGCCGGGTTCCGCGTCAGACGCAGGTGGATCAGCACAATCCGCCCGCCTTGCGGGTCGCGCCGCTCTTCCACCGCATAGGGCTGGAATCCCAGCCGCGGATAGAGCAACAGGCCGGCGACGTTGCGGTTGAAGCAGGAGATGCGGACTTCACGGGCCCGGTGTCTGGCAAAAGCCAGCCCGCTCATGTGCCGGATCAGGTCGCTTCCCACGCCGTGCCCGCGCGCCTGCGGCGCCACGACCACGTTGCCGATGGCGCAGTGGCTGCCCGCTTCCACCTGATGGAAATTGGCAAAGCCGACCACCTCGTCGCGGTGCAGCACCACGGTGGAGTCCACGCGCTGGCCGACCGCCTCCTGCAATTGTGCGGGCGTCAGCGGATAGGACGCCCGCGGGAACAGGAAGAACAGTTCCTCGGCGCTTTGCGGAAAACCGCAGATCGTCGCGAGGTCGGTCTCCTCGACTTCGCGGTGGCTCAGTTTCATCCAGCGTGTTCCTTTGTGGTAGCCACAAGACGGCGCGGGCCTACAGCGTCCAGTCGTAGTCCACCGTCAACGGCGCGTGGTCGGAGAACTTCTGCTCCTTGTAGATCGCGGCCTGGCGCGCGGCGGCGGCGATGCCGCCGGTGGCGATGTGGTAGTCGATGCGCCAGCCCACGTCCTTGGCGTAGGCCTGGCCGCGGTTGCTCCACCAGGTGTAGCCGGGCGTATCCGGATACAGCGTGCGCCAGGTGTCGACCCAGCCGACCCGGCCGAACAGGTCGGTCAGCCACGCCCGCTCTTCCGGCAGGAAGCCGGAATTCTTCAGGTTGCCCTTCCAGTTTTTCAGGTCGATTTCGTGGTGGGCGATGTTCCAGTCGCCGCAGATCACCACTTCGCGCCCGCTGGCGGCCATCTGCTCCAGATGCGGCAGAAAGCGCTCCATGAAGGCGAACTTGGCCTCCTGCCGCTCCGGCGCGCTGGAGCCGGATGGCAGGTAGAGCGAGATCACGCTCAACTGGCCGAAGTCGGCCTGCAGATAGCGTCCCTCTGCGTCGATGTCGGCGATGCCCAGACCTTCGACGACGCGGTCAGGCGCATGGCGGCTGTAGATGCCGACGCCGCTGTAGCCCTTCTTTTCCGCGCAATGGAACCAGCCTTGCAGCTCGCCGCAGCGCAGGTGGACGTCGGACAGGTCGGCGTGCTGGGCCTTGAGTTCCTGCACGCACACGATGTCGGCGTCGTGCTGGCCGAGCCAGTCGAAAAAGCCCTTCTGGGCGGCGGAACGGACGCCGTTGAGGTTGGCGCTGACGATTCGTAACAAGTAAGCCTCCGTGCTATCCTCCCGCCACTTTTTTGGGCCGGACAAGGATTGGGAAATGAGCGATTTTCGCCAGGATTTTATTCGTTTTGCGGTAGATGAGCAGGTGCTGCGTTTTGGCGAGTTCGTCACCAAGGCCGGCCGGCTGTCGCCGTACTTTTTCAACGCCGGCCTGTTCAACCACGGCCAGAGCCTCCTGACCCTGTCGCGCTTCTACGCCAAATCGATCGCGGCCAGCGGACTTGCATTCGACATGCTGTTCGGCCCGGCTTATAAAGGAATCGTGCTGGCGGGCGGTACCTCGATGGCATTGGCCGAGGACGGGCGCGACATTCCGTTCGCCTTCAACCGCAAGGAAGCCAAGGACCACGGCGAGGGCGGCACGCTGATCGGCGCTCCGCTCAAGGGCCGGGTGCTGATTATCGACGACGTGATCTCGGCCGGCACTTCGGTGCGCGAATCGGTCGAACTGATCCGCGCGCAGGGCGCGGAGCCGGCCGGCGTGGCCATCGCGCTCGACCGGATGGAAAAGGGCCAGGGCGAGCTGTCGGCGGTGCAGGAAGTCGAACGCGACTACGGCATCCCGGTGATCGCCATCGCCACGCTGGAAGACCTGCTCGGCTTCCTCGCCAACAGTCCGGACCTGCAGGCCAATCTGGGCAAGGTGCAGGCCTATCGCCAACAATACGGCGTCGGTTCGCGCGGCTGATCGTCCGCGTCGTCCCGCCGCCCGCTTCGACGGGGGACGACCGCTTGAACCGCCTGACCCGAGTCTTCCTTGGCCTGCTGCTCGCCGTTCCGCTGGCCGGTCACGCCGCCGACAGCGGCAAGCGTCTTTACAAGTGGATCGACGAGCGCGGCAAGGTGCAGTACAGCGACGCGCCGCCGCCGGTGGAAAACCGCGGTGGCACCTCGGTGCTCAACCGCGACGGCCTCGTCACCCGGCCGGCCGAATCGCCCGAACAGAAGCGCGAGCGCGACGCGCGCGACGCACTGCAACGGCGCGAGGACGAGCAGCGCCGCTCGCAACAGCGGCAGGACCGCGCCCTGCTGTCCTCCTACACTTCCTCCGACGACATCCTGCGCCAGCGCGACCGCAATCTCGGCGTGCTCAACGGCCAGATCGACGCGCTGAACCTGCGCCGCCTCAATGCCCTGACCCGTCTGCGGCAACTGCTCCAGCAGGCCGATGCGCTGGAGCGCGCCCGCGACCCGTTGTCTGCCGATCTGCTGCGCGATGTGGCCACCGCCAAAACCGAAATCGAAACCATAGACGGCCAGCTCGCTCAAAAACGGACGGAGCTGGTCTCGGTCCGGCAGCGCGCCGATGAAGACGTGCAGCGCTTCAACGAACTGAAGCGCTGAAACGGCCCGTGGCCCGGCCCGGTATGGAGCGCCGATACCGGCAGCCTGTCTTGCGGCGCGATCCGCTGCCGGCTGCGCGCGAACGGGCCGGGGCTGGCCGGCCGTGATGCCGTGACCTTGCCGGGATGTGTTCCGATGGCTGCCTCAAACGATCGTTTGACATTCTCGCCCCTCGCCCCTTATCTTGCGACGGATATTCCCGTCAACCGTCTACGGAGCCGTCGATGACCGCCTACCCGCACCTGCTTGCCCCGCTCGACCTCGGATTCACCACCCTGAAAAACCGCGTGCTGATGGGCTCGATGCACACCGGGCTGGAAGAGCTGCCCGACGGCTTCGAGCGCATGGCGGCCTTTTACGCCGAACGCGCGGCCGGCGGGGTCGGCCTGATCGTCACCGGCGGCATCGCTCCCAACGCGAAGGGCCGGGTGTTCGCCGGCGGCTCCTTGCTGGTCGACGAAGCCGAAGTGCCGCACCACCGCATCGTCACCGATGCGGTGCATGCCGCCGGCGGCAAGATCGCCATGCAGATCCTGCATACCGGCCGCTATTCCTACCAGCCCGAACCGCACGCGCCCAGCGCGCTGCAGGCGCCGATCAACCCGTTCAAGCCGGTGGAGATGAGCGAGGCCGACATCCAGCAGACCATCGCCGACTTCGCCCACTGCGCCCGCCTAGCGCAACAGGCCGGCTACGACGGTGTCGAGGTGATGGGCTCGGAAGGCTACCTGATCAACCAGTTCCTCGCCCGCCGCACCAACCATCGCGACGACCGCTGGGGCGGCAGCTTCGAAAACCGCTCGCGGCTTGCGGTCGAAACGGTCAAGGCCGTGCGCGCGGCGGCCGGCACCGACTTCATCATCGTCTACCGCCTGTCCATGCTCGATCTGGTGGACGAGGGCGGCGAGTGGGACGAAATCGTCGAGCTGGCCCGCGCCATCGAGGCCGCCGGCGCGACCCTCATCAACACCGGCATCGGCTGGCACGAAGCGCGCATCCCGACCATCGCCACCATGGTGCCGCGCGGCGGCTTCGCCTGGGTCACCAAGAAGCTGATGGGCGCGGTGAAGATTCCGCTGGTCACCACCAACCGCATCAACACCCCCGAGGTCGCCGAGCAGATCCTGCGCGACGGCTGCGCCGACATGGTGTCGATGGCCCGGCCCTTCCTCGCCGATCCGGACTTCGTCAACAAGGCGGCGGCCGACCGCGCCGACGAGATCAACACCTGCATTGGCTGCAACCAGGCCTGTCTGGACCACATCTTCGGCGGCAAGCTGACCTCCTGTCTGGTGAACCCGCGCGCCTGCCGCGAAACCGAAATCACGCTGCAGCCGGCCGCCGGCCGCAAGACCGTCGCCGTGGTCGGCGCCGGCCCGGCCGGGCTCGCCTGTGCCACCACCGCCGCCCGCCGGGGCCATGCCGTCACCCTGTTCGACGCGGCCGACGCCATCGGCGGCCAGTTCAACATCGCCAAACAGATTCCGGGCAAGGAAGAATTTCACGAAACCCTGCGCTACTTCGCCCGCCAGCTCGAACTCAGCGGCGTGACCGTCAAGCTTGGTGTCCGCGTCGGCGCGGCCGAGCTGGCCGGCTTCGATGAAGTGGTGCTCGCCACCGGCATCGTGCCGCGCACCCCGCCGATCGTCGGTGTCGACCATCCCAAGGTGCTGAGCTATCTGGACGTGCTGCGCGACAAGAAGCCGGTCGGCAAGACCGTCGCCATCATCGGTGCCGGCGGCATCGGCTTCGACACCGCCGAATACCTGACCCACGAGGGCCGGTCGACCAGCCTCGACGCGGTCGCCTTCACCCGCGAATGGGGCATCGACATGACGCTGGAAGGGCGCGGCGGCCTGGCTGCCAGCGGTCCGCAGCCGCATCCGAGCCCGCGCAAGGTCTATCTGCTGCAGCGCAAGAGCAGCAAGGTCGGCGACGGGCTGGGCAAGACCACCGGCTGGATTCACCGCCAGAGCCTGAAGATGAAGGGCGTGGACATGCTGGCAGGCGTGAGCTACGACCGCATCGACGACGCCGGCCTGCACATCACCGTCAAGGGCTAGCAGGTCTGCCTGCCGGTCGACAACGTGGTGATCTGCGCCGGGCAGGAAAGCCAGCGTGAACTGGAAGCGCCGCTGGCCGCGCTGGGCAAGACCGCCCACCGCATCGGCGGGGCGGAGCTGGCGGCCGAGCTGGACGCCAAGCGCGCCATCGACCAGGGAACCCGGCTCGCCATGACGCTGTAAGAGTTTTCCGCGCTCTCGCGGCGTGCCTGACCTTGGGTCCATGCCCTGCCCGACCCGCTTTCCGGCGGCAGTCGGGCAGGGCTTTTTCATGGGCTTGATATCCGCGCCCACGGGTTGTCGAGGGGAGGCGAGAACCGGGACCGGGTGGCCGTCGCATGGGCCTGCCCATCGATCCACTGGCATCCCCCTGCCCGCCAGCAAGGTCGATCCTCAGCGATGTGCTGGCTGGAATGCCGCAGGCGGTGTGTGTCGAACCGCTTGGCGGCGCCGGTCCGGTGCACGATGCCGGCTGGCCGCATTCCTCCGCGAAGCGCCGGTCCGGATGAGGCCAGCCGGGCAATGTTAAATGGATTTTCCGGCGCTCGTCGCTAGCACGAAATACAGGATTTCTATAGAATTCAAAGGCCTGAAACGACGGGGGGCAATCCCGCCACCCGCTCCAAAGCCGCTGTGCTCCACAAGAGCCCGGCGGCTTTCTGTTCTTTACGTAAAGGCCTCTCATGCAAGAAAAATCTTCCGCTTTGACCCGCGCCACCCTCTGGTTCCCGCTGGCGCTGGTGCTGTTCGAATTCTCCGTCTACATCGGCAACGACATGATCCAGCCCGGCATGCTGGCCGTGGTGGCCGAGTTCGGCGTCGATTCCGGCTGGGTGCCGTCGTCGCTGACCGCCTACCTCGTCGGCGGCGCGATGCTGCAATGGCTGCTGGGCCCCTTGTCCGACCGCGTCGGCCGCCGTCCGGTGATGCTGGCCGGAGTTGCCTTCTTCGTGCTGTCCTGCCTCGCCACCTTCTTTTCGCACAGCATCGAGAGCTTCATGGCGCTGCGCGTGCTGCAGGGCATGGGGCTGTGCTTCATCACCGCCATCGCCTACGCCTCGGTACAGGAGGCGTTCGAGGAAAACACCGCCATCAAGGTGACCGCGCTGATGGCCAACGTCGCGCTGATCGCGCCGCTGGTCGGTCCGCTCGCCGGCGCGGCGATGGTCGCGCACTGGCCGTGGCGCACGGTGTTCGGCGTGATCGCCGCCTGCGCCTTCGTGTCGTGGCTGGGGCTGCTCAAGAAGATGCCCGAAACGGTGGCGAAGCCGGTCGGCAAGCTGTCGATCGGTGCCGTGGTCGCCGACTACCGCGCCCTGTTCTCCAGCCGCCGCTTCGTCGCCGCCGCGCTGGTGCTGCCGCTGATGTCGTTGCCGCTCTTGGGCTGGATCGCGCTGTCGCCGGTGATGCTGATGGAGGACGCGGCAATGAGTCCCTTCGGCTACGGTCTGGCGCAGCTGCCGGTGTTCGGCGCGCTGATCGCCGGCAACCTGACCCTGGTGCGGCTGACCGACAAGGTGCCGCTCGGCCGCTCGGTGGTCTACGGCCAGTTCTTCCTGCTGGCGGGAGTGGCGGTGATGGTCGCCACGAGCTGGCTGCCGCCGCTGGCGGCCGGGCTCGGCCTGATGGCCGGCATCAGCCTGATGTGCTTTGGCGAGGGACTGTCGTTCGCGGTGCTGTACCGCTTCGCGCTGACCGCCAGCGACGTCAGCAAGGGTACGGTCGCGGCGAGCATCGGCATGCTGTCGATGGTGGTGTACGCCGTCGGGATCGAGGCGTTC
>JASLDQ010000080.1 GCA_030151505.1 Chromobacteriaceae bacterium | reverse complement strand
CCTCGACGCCAGCCCCCTTGACCAGTTCGGCGCATTCCTCGACCGCATCGACGAAGTCAGGTTCGCCGAAGTCGAGGCAGACGATAATGGCGGCGTCGCCATATTCGGGACGATCAAACACGTAGTTTTTTCAGCTTTCCTGGAGACGGCGACGGGTTCGACCACCTCCAAATGCAAAACCGGCCAGCGCTGCCGCCGGCCGGTTCCTGTCGCTCAAAAGATCAGGCATCCTGCTGCGGTGCGGCAACTGCGGCCGGCGCATGCGATTCGTGCGGGATGGAAACCGGACGGGCTGGCACGACGGTAGAGATGGCGTGCTTGTACACCATTTGCGTCACGGTATTTTTGAGCAGGACCACATACTGGTCAAAAGATTCGATCTGCCCCTGAAGCTTGATGCCATTTACCAGGTAAATGGAAACCGGCACATGTTCCTTGCGCAGGATGTTGAGAAACGGGTCTTGTAGCATTTGCCCTTTGGCGCTCATGGAGTAGCTCCGGAATAGTTGAGTTGTTGTAGTTCTGAATTTGCCAGCACCGGCCACAGGCGGATTGCCTCGTGCCGTGACCGGTTCTAACCGTTTGTTCTTTTCTAGCGGAAAACCGCCGATATTCCACTACTTTTTCGGGCGACGCTGTTGCAGCTGACGTTGTTGCGACACCGTCTTGACGACAGGCTTGCGCTCCGAAAAGGGATTCTCCGTCGATTTATACTGCACGCGCAACGGCGTTCCCTCGAGTTTGAACATCTTGCGGAAACTGTGCTCAAGATACCGGGTGTAGCTGTCGGGCAGCTTATCGAGCGCATTGCCGTGAATCACCACCACCGGCGGGTTCACTCCGCCCTGGTGCGCGTACCGCATCTTCGGCCGGGTACGCCCCACCATCGGCGGCGACTGGCGCTCGACGGCGACCTGCAGCGCACGGGTAATCTTCGGCGTCGGCAGCTTGATCATGGCAGCGGTGTAGGCGGCGTCAATCGACACGAACAAATCGCCCACGCCCTTGCCCTGCAGGGCCGAGATGTAATGGAACTTGGCAAAATCAAGGAAATGCAGCTTGCGCGCGATTTCCCGCTTGATCTGCTCGCGCCGCTCGTTGTCGCAACTGTCCCACTTGTTCACCGCGACCACCAGCGCACGCCCGACCTCTAGCGCAAACCCGGCCAGGCTCGCGTCCTGGTCCGAAATGTCCAGAGCGGCATCCAGCACCAGCACCGCTACATTGCAATCCTCGATCGCCTGCATGGTCTTGATCACCGAGAACTTCTCGATGGCCTCGTCCACCTTGGAACGACGGCGCACGCCGGCGGTATCGATGATGGTATAGGGCTTGCCCTCGCGCTCGAAGTCGATGTAGATCGAGTCGCGCGTGGTACCGGGATGGTCAAAGGCGATCACGCGCTCTTCGCCCAGCACCGCGTTCACCAGCGTCGACTTGCCGACATTCGGACGACCGATGATGGCGAACTTGGGGTGGCGAAGGTTCTCCTCCGGCTCGGCGTCGGGGAAGCCGTCCAGCACCGCATCCATCAGTTCGCGCACGCCGTCGCCGTGTGCGCCGGAAATCGACCACGGCTCGCCCAGCGCCAGCTCGAAAAACTCGGCAGTCACCATGGCGAAGCTCATGCCTTCGGCCTTGTTGACCACCAGATACACCGGCCGGTCCAGCTTGCGCAGCTGGTTGGCGATGATCTTGTCCTGCGGGGTCAGGCCGGCGCGCGCGTCGACCAGAAAGATCACCGCATCGGCCTCATCGACCGCCTGCAGCGTCTGGCGCGCCATTTCGTGCATGATGCCGTCGGTGACGACCGGCTCGAAGCCGCCGGTATCGACGACCAGATAAGGTTTTTGGCCGACCCGACCGTGACCGTAGTGACGGTCGCGGGTCAGGCCGGGCATGTCAGCGACCAGCGCGTCACGCGAGCGGGTCAGCCGGTTGAACAGCGTCGATTTGCCCACATTGGGGCGGCCGACCAGAACTACTGTCGGTTTCACTTATATGCCTCACAGTCCCAGCATGGCGACATGACCGTCGCCATCCTGCACCAGCACCCGCTCGCCATCGGAGATCGGGGCTGTCTTGATGTTATCGAGGCCGGTCTTGAGTCGGCCGACCAGTTCGCCCGACTCGTTGGACAGCAGGTGGGCCACACCTTGCCCGTCCGCGACCAGCACAAAGCGGCCCAGCATCACCGGGGCGCTGCCGCCACGGTAACGCAGGCCATCCTGTTTCCATACGGTACGGCCGTCAGCCCGGTCGAAGGCCTGCACCGTACCATCGTCCGCCGTCACGTAGACGTGAGCGGCGTCGAGCGTCAACCCGCGACTGGACGACAGCTCGCGCGACCACAGCGGCGTGCCGCCGCGCGCGTCAAAGCAGGTCACCCGGCCCTGGAACGCCACCGCGCACACCTGGCCGCGGTCGAATACCGGCCGGCTGGCCACGTCGGCCACGCGGTCGAGCTCGGTCGCACCGCGCGCGCTCGCCACATTGGCTTCCCACATGGCTTCGCCGTTGGCGACATTGAGTACCGCCAGACGACCGCCGGCCTGTCCCAGCAGCGCGGCCTCGCCGCCGACCAGGTTGAGCGAGCCGTAGTTACGCACGGTCAGCGCCGGCTGCTGCCGCTGGAACGACCACAACTGATGACCGTCGTCGAAGGAGAAGGCCGTCACGTTGCCGTCGCCGGTCTGAACCAGCACGGCCTGGCCGCCCACTTGCGGTGCCGCCAGCGCAAGGCTGGTCAGCTTGGTGCGCCAGCGCGGCACCCCCTCGGTGGTCAGCGCGAGCAGCTCGCCCTTGGCGGTGGTCACGAACAGGCGGCCATCGCGCACGCCGATGCCGCCGGTCAACGGCTCTCCCACACGGATCTGCGTCAGTTCGCGACCGTTGGCAGCATCGATGACGTTGATGCGGCCATCCTGGCCCACCGCGTACACACGACCATTGTCGATGGCCGGGCTGAAGGCGTAGTTGTCGCTACCGTCCACCCGCACGCTCCACAGTGACTTCAGCTGGACCAGCGGCTGGATCGCCTGCAGCGGCGTGGGTTGCGGGGTGTTGTCGCTGGAGAACAGGGCGCAGCCACTGGTCAGCGACGCCGCCAACACGGCGGCGGAAAGGGAGGTCAGGCGCAGCTTGGTCATGGCGTCAGGCTCCCAGAGCGTCGAGTTTCATTTGCAGCAGGGCCTGCTGCGGGGCATCCGGCGCCAGCTTGGCCAGCGCATCGCGCCAAGCCTGGGCAGCCGCCTTGGTGTCATTCTTGGCCAGCAGGGCATCACCCTTCAGCTCGAGGAATTGCGACTCGAACTCGGCGGCATGCGGCTTGGCCAGCTCGGCCAGCGCGGCATCGGCCTGCTTCTGCTCCAGCAGGATAGAGGCCAGGCGCATGCGCGCCACCGCCACCAGTGCGGTTTCCTTGCTGTTGTTGGTCACCCAGGCAAGCTGCTCTGCCGCAGCCTTCAGGTCGCCGCTGTCGAAAGCGGCGCGGGCGGCCAGCATGGCGCCGCGAGCAGCGTAGGCCGACCCAGGGTAGGCCGCCTTGAGCGGTTCGGCCGCGGTCTTGAGTCTGGCCAGATCGCTGGCCTCTGCGGCCTGCTCGACCGGCACGTACAGCGCCGACGCCTTGGCCGCCTGGTGATCCTGCCACATGTGCCAGCCCTTGTAGCCGACGAAGCCCAGCGAAACCCCGATGACGACACCGGTAATCCATACACCCCAGCGTTGCCAGAACGCCTTGAGCGATTCGATCTGTTCCTGCTCCTGCAAATCAAACGCAGCCATCGTTTCCCCTTACATAACAGTTGCGGCTCAAGCCAGCGCTGCGAGTTGCGCGACCAGCCCGTCCCGAGCCACGGTGACCTGCTCGCCACCTTCGGCGCGCAGCGGCTTGACCGCCGCCTGCGCGTTGGCGACTTCGTTCTCGCCGACGATGACGGCAAAACGCGCGCCGCTCTGGTCGGCCTTTTTCATCTGGGACTTGAAGCTGGCCTCGCCGCAGTGCTGCAGCACGCTGAAGCCGGCTTCGCGCAGCTGCTTGGCAATGGTCAGCGCATACAGCGGCGCGCCCTGCCCGGCCTGGATCAGGTAGACATCCGGCCCGCTCGGCTGCGGCAGCAGGTTCTTGGCCTGCAACAGCAGCAGCAGGCGCTCCATGCCCATGGCCAGACCGACGCCCGGCGCCGGCTTGCCGCCCAGCTCCTCGATCAGGCCGTCGTAACGACCGCCGGCACATACCGTGCCCTGCGCCCCCAGCTCGGTGGTCACCCACTCGAACACCGACAGGTTGTAATAATCCAGCCCGCGCACCAAGCGCGGATTTTCGACGAAATCGATGCCGACCGCTGCAATCATCGCCTTCCAGTCATCGTAATGACGGCGCGACTCCTCACCCAGATAGTCGATCAGGCGCGGCGCGGCTTCGCACATCGCCTGCATGACCGGATTCTTGGTGTCCAGCACGCGCAGGGGATTGGTATGCATACGGCGGCGACCGTCCTCGTCCAGCACGTCGATATTGGCTTCGAGATGCTTGATCAGCGCCTCGCGGTGCTGCGCGCGCTCGGTCTTGTTGCCCAGCGTGTTGACCTGCAGCTGCACGCTGTCCAGCAGGCCCAGACGCTTCCACAGGTCGGCGGTCATCAGGATCAGTTCGGCATCCACATCCGGGCCGTTGAAGCCGAGCGCCTCGAGGCCGATCTGGTGGAACTGGCGATAACGGCCTTTCTGCGGGCGCTCGTGGCGGAACATCGGGCCGACGTACCACAGGCGCTGGGTGGCGTTGTAGAGCAGGTTGTGCTCGACCACCGCGCGCAGGCAGGAGGCGGTGCCTTCCGGTCGCAGGGTGAGGCTGTCACCGTTGAGGCTGTCGGTGAAGGTGTACATCTCCTTCTCGACGATGTCGGTAGCCTCGCCGATCGAGCGCACGAAGAGGCGCGTGTCTTCCACCACCGGAGTCCGGATGTTGCTGTAGCCGTAGTCCGCCAGCCACTGACGCACCACCGACTCGAAGTATTCCCATTGTTGCGACTCGCCCGGCAGGATGTCGTTCATCCCGCGGACTGCCTGAATCTTGTCTGCCATTGTCTGCTTGCGTTCTTGCGTTTGTCTTGCGGCGGGAGGTCTCCCGCCGCCCGGAGATCGGTTCACACCGCCTTGAGCGGGATCGTCTTGCGCCGCTTGGCACCGCCCTCGCCGTAGCGAGTGCGAACGTAGTCGTCGACGATGGCCTGGAAGTCGGCCGAAATCGCATCGCCCTTGAGCGTCACGGTTTTTTCGCCGTCCACGTAGACCGGTGCCACCGGCACTTCGCCGGTGCCCGGCAGACTGATGCCGATGTCGGCCAGCTTGCTCTCGCCCGGCCCGTTCACCACACAGCCCATCACCGCCACGTTCAGGCTTTCCACGCCGGGATACTGCAGGCGCCACACCGGCATCTGCTCGCGCAGATAGGTCTGAATGCTGTCCGCCAGCTCCTGGAACACCGTGCTGGTGGTGCGGCCGCAGCCCGGACAGGCGGTGACCAGCGGGGTAAAGGAGCGCAACCCCATGGTCTGCAGGATTTCCTGCGCGACGATGATTTCGCGGGTGCGGCTTTCGCCCGGCTGCGGGGTCAGCGAAATGCGGATGGTGTCGCCGATGCCTTCCTGCAGCAGCACCGCCAGCGCGGCGGTCGAGGCAACGATGCCCTTGCTGCCCATGCCGGCCTCGGTCAGGCCCAGATGCAGCGGCCAGTCGCAGCGGCGCGACAGATCGCGGTACACCGCGATCAGGTCCTGCACGTGCGACACCTTGCACGACAGCAGGATCTTGTCCGGCGACAAACCGAGCTCGACTGCCTTCTCGGCGTTTTCCAGCGCCGACACGATCAGCGCCTCGCGCATCACGGCGTCCGGTGGCAGCGGCGCGGCCAGCTTGGCGTTGGCGTCCATCAGGCGGCCGGCCAGTCCCTGGTCGAGACTGCCCCAGTTGACGCCGATGCGCACCGGTTTGTCATGCTCGATCGCCTGCCGGATCATGAAGGCGAACTTGTCGTCGCCCTTGGCGCCGCGTCCGACATTG
>JASLDQ010000339.1 GCA_030151505.1 Chromobacteriaceae bacterium | reverse complement strand
CAAGCCTGGATCGTGCGGGAGGCGGACAGCTGGAACACCGCCACCGGCAGCATCGCCCACAGCACCCGCTGCTCGGCATTGCGCGCGGCCAGGGCGGCGCTCAAGGCCTCGCGCTGCTGCTGGCAGCCGCTCTCCCGCTGCTCCAGCAGGGACACCATCGCGTTGAAGGACGTGGCCAGCTGGCCGAATTCGCCGTGTTCGCGCTCGTCCAGCCGGACCTCCCGCTCCCCGTGCACCGTCCGGTTCACCGCCTGTTGCATCCGCGCCAGCGGCGCGGCCACCTGCCGCCGCAACACGAACCAGAACACCGCCGCGCCGCCCAGCAGGGAGACGATCGCCGCCAGCAACAGGTAGTAGGATGCCTGCGAGCCGGCCGCCTCGATCAAGGCCTTGGGATAGACCGTGACGAAGAACCAGTCCGGCCCCTTGATCCGGGCCACGCCCAGGTAAACGTCCCGGCCCGGCACCTCGACCCAGTGCGGCCCCTCGCCGCGGCTCTGCGTGGCGGCCCGGAAGATCGCCAGCAGTTCGGGATCGCCTTCGCCCAGGATGTTGAATGCGCCGTTGCTGGCGGCCACGCGCTCGGCCAGGTTCGGATGGGAGATCAGCTGGCCGTCGGCGCGGAAGATCATGTTGGACGTTCCCGCCAGCCCGACTTCCTGCGTGCGCCGGACCAGCTCTTCGACCGGCAGGTCGAGGCCGATGTAGTGGCTGAACTTGCCGTCGACATCGATGGGCAGCACGCAGGAAACATGGAATTCCGCGCCCCCGCTGCTGCGCTGCGCCAGCGGATCGAAATAGATGCCGGTCCACACCGCCCGGCGCGAGGGATTGCGCAGGGGCGAAGCCTCGATCACCCAGGGCATGTCCTTGAGCTGGAGATCGGGCGACTGCGCGCCGGCCCAGTCGCCGGCGGGAAAGAAGGTCGCCGACACGTTGTCGAGCGAACCGATGTAGGTATTGGCGTAATACCCCGCCCACGCCAGCCCGAAGCGGGTGGCCAGCTGGAAATCCGCCAGCGTCCGGCGCCGGACTTCGTCGCTCAGCGCCACGTCCGGCGGGACGAACACGCCGGCCAGCTCGGCCGGGTCCGGATGGCGCAGGCGGATCACCCCGTCCGGCGAACGGGCGAACAGGCGGTCGAATTCGGCCCGCATCCCGGCGGTCGGCGGGCGCGACAGCTCGCGCAGATAAGCCAGCTTCAGGCGGGCGATATTGTGTTCGGCGTTGAGAAACGCCCGGCTCTCGCGCTCGCTCCGCTGGCGCACGTACTCCACCAGCGTCGACAGCGCGTTGCTGCTGAGCGCGTCGCGCACGTACACATGCAGGCTGACCGTCAGCACCACGATCAGCACGCCGATGCCCGCAACGCTCTGCCGCAGTGCGCGGCCAATGAGGGGGGACCCCATGCAACAGACCTCATCCCATACAGATTAGCTGCACACTATCACCCAGCCATATGACATAGACAAGGCCTGCACGCCGCCAATGGCGGCGGGATGCGTCAAAACTGCTTGGCGAGTCCCGGACGGGCTTTTAACATCTGCGCTTTTGCTGCGGCGCGAATCGACCCGAGATGAATCCCAAACTGGCCCTGTTGCAACCCTACCCGTTCCAGAAACTGCGCGAACTGCTGAAGGACACCGTGCCGTCGGCTGCCCACACCGCCATCAACCTGTCGATCGGCGAGCCCAAGCATGCCGCGCCGGCGGTGGTGAAGGAGGCGCTGCTGGGTCATCTCGACGGCCTGTCGCAGTATCCCGCCACGCTGGGCAGCGATGCCCTGCGCCACGCCTGCACCGACTGGCTCTCGCGCCGCTACGGCCTGCGCCAGCTCGACCCGCTCCGCGAGGTGCTGCCGGTGCTGGGCAGCCGAGAAGCGCTGTTCTCGCTGGTGCAGACGGTGATCGACGCCTCGGGCGACCACCGGCCGGTGGTGATCTCGCCCAACCCGTTCTACCAGATCTACGAAGGCGCGGCGCTCCTGGCCGGAGCCGAACCCTACTCCGTCAACTGCTCGGTCTCCCGGCGCTACCAGCCGGACTGGTCGGCCGTGCCGGAAGACGTGTGGCAGCGCACCCAGCTCGTGTTCGTGTGCTTGCCCGGCAACCCGACCGGCAGCGTGATGACGCTGGACGACTGGCGCGAGCTGTTCGCGCTGGCGGACAAGTACGGTTTCGTCATCGCCTCGGACGAGTGCTATTCCGAAATCTACTTCGACACGCCGCCCTTGGGCGGGCTGGAAGCCGCGCAACGGCTCGGCCGCACCGACTTCCGGAATCTGGTGATGTTCACCAGCCTGTCGAAGCGCTCCAACGTGCCCGGCCTGCGCTCGGGCTTCGTCGCCGGCGACGCCGACATCCTCAAGGCTTTCCTGCTCTACCGCACCTACCACGGCAGCGCGATGAACCCGATGGTGCAGGCCGCCAGCGCCGCCGCGTGGAACGACGAAGCGCACGTGGTCGAAAACCGCGCGCTGTACGCCGCCAAATTTGACGCGGTCACGCCCGTCATCGCCGCCGTGCTGGCAGTCGAGCGCCCCGAGGCCGGCTTCTACCTGTGGGCGCGCGTGCCGGGCGGCGACGACCAG
Source organism: Chromobacteriaceae bacterium (assembly GCA_030151505.1). Lineage (GTDB taxonomy): Bacteria > Pseudomonadota > Gammaproteobacteria > Burkholderiales > Aquaspirillaceae > JASLDQ01. The sequence continues at coordinate 217 of JASLDQ010000339.1, read as the reverse complement.
GCCTTCGCCCGCGCGCTGCTGGCCCGCTACAATGTCGCGGTCCTGCCCGGCAGCCTGCTGGCCCGCACCGCCCACGGCGACAACCCCGGCGCCGGCTACATCCGCATCGCGCTGGTCGCGCCGCTGGCCGACTGCGTCGAGGCGGCGGCGCGCATCGCCGAATGCGCGGCCTCGCTCTAAGCCTTCACCGGTCGCCGCCGCCGGGGCGGGCGGCGAC
>JASLDQ010000356.1 GCA_030151505.1 Chromobacteriaceae bacterium | reverse complement strand
TCGGCGTGGGCCCGCGCCATCGCCTGCGCCATCGCCCGGCGCGGGCCGCGCAGGGTTTCCAGCGGCGTGACCTCGGCGAGGATTTTGGCGACCCGCTCGACATCGCTGGCCAGGATCGCGTCGTTGGGACCGCTGGGCGTGACGATGGACAGGTCGACCCCGAGCTTGGCCGCCAGCGCCCGCACTGCCGGCGTCGCGCGCAAGCCTTTGCCGGCAGGCGCGCCGGCAGCCACCACCGGCGCCTCGTCCCGCACCGCTTCGCTCACCGCTTTGACGTCGCCCACTACCGTGCCGCTGTCGGCCTCGGCCCCGTCGTCGATGTCGATCAGCGGCGCCTCCAGCGGCACAATGTCGCCGACCTTGACGTAGAGCTTCGCCACCCGTCCGGCAAACGGCGACGGCACGTCGACGATGGCTTTGGCGGTTTCGACCGACAACAGCGGCTGGTCGACCACCACGTGGTCGCCCTCGTTGACCTGCCACGCGATGATTTCCGCTTCCTGCAACCCTTCGCCCAGATCGGGCAGATGGAAGGTCTTCATGGTGTTCTCCTCGTTTTCTTCTAATAGGCCATGACACGGGCGACGGCCGCGCAGATGCGCGCCACGCTCGGCAGGTAATCGTCTTCGCGCCGCGCCAAGGGCAGCGGCGTGTCGTAGCCGGTGACGCGCTCGATGGGGGCGAGCAGGTTCATCAGGCCCTGCTCGGCGATGGTCGCGGCGATTTCCGCGCCGACGCCGCAAGTGCGCGGCGCTTCGTGGACGATGACGCAGCGCCCGGTCTTCGCCACCGAGGCCAGCACGGTGGCGTGGTCGAGCGGCTTGAGCGTGGCCATGTCGATCATCTCGGCACCGATGCCCTGCCCGGCCAGCCGGTCCGCCGCCAGCAGGGTTTCACGCACCGATGCGCCCCAGCTGATGAGGGTGACGTCGGCACCTTCGCGCAGGGTGAACGCCGCGCCGATGGGCAATGCCGCGCCGTCGTCGACCACCGGCTCTTTCAGCAGGCGGTAAAGCCGGGTCGGCTCGAGGAAGATCACCGGATCGGGATCGCGGATGGCGGCCAGCAACAGCCCGTAGGCGCGCGCGGGCGAGCTGGGGCTGACGACCTTGAGGCCCGGCGTGTGGACGAGGTAGGTTTCCGGCGATTCACCGTGGTGCTCGGGTGCATGGATGCCGCCGCCGACCGGCGTGCGCAGCACCATCGGGCAGCTCATCCGGCCACGGGTGCGGTGGCGCAGGCGGGCGGCATGGTTGAAGAGCTGGTCGAGGGTGGAATACATGAAGCCGGCGAACTGGATTTCGGCCACCGGCTTGAGGCCCTGGGCTGCCATGCCGACCGCCATGCCGGCGATGACCGTTTCCGCCAGCGGCGTGTCACGCACGCGGTCTTCGCCGAAGCGGTCTTGCAGGCCGAGGGTGGCGCGGAACACGCCGCCGTTTTTGCCGATGTCCTCGCCCAGCAGGATGACGGAATCGTCGGCGGCCATCTCGTGCGCCAGTGCGGCGGTGATGGCTTCGAGCAGGGTCAGGTCAGCCATGGCGCACCTCCTCGCCTTCGGCGACAAAAGCCGCGCGCTGGCCGGCCAGATCGGCCGGCAGCCCGGCATAAAGCCAGTCGAACACGTCCCCACGCGGAGCGGGCGGCGTGGCCAGGTAGTTGGTCACTGCGGCGGTGACCCGCTGGCCGACCTCGTCGATCAGCGCCTCCTCGTCCGCCTTGCTCCAGAGCTTCTGGTCAACCAGAAAGTGGCGCAGCCGCGCCAAGGGTTCCTGCGCCCAAGCCGCGCTGACTTCGGCCTCGCTGCGGTAGCGGCGGGCGTCGTCGGCGGTGGTGTGGTCGGTCAGGCGGTAGGTCAGGCATTCAACCACGCTGGCGCCTTCGCCACGGCGGGCGCGCTCGACGGCCCGGCCGACGGCATCACGCACGGCGACAAGGTCGTTGCCGTCGCACACTTCGCCGGGAATGCCGGCGGCGATGGCTTTCTGCGCGCAGGTTTCGGCGGCGGTCTGCTTCTCGCGCGGCAACGAGATGGCCCACTGGTTGTTGGTGACGACGAACACGACCGGCAGCTTCCACACGCCGGCGATGTTGATCGCTTCGTAAAAGTCCCCCTTGGAGGTCGCGCCGTCGCCCAGACAGCACACCGCCACCCGGTCTTGCTGGCGGTACTGCATGGCGGCCGCCACGCCGACCGCGTGGCAACACTGGCTGGCGATCGGCACCGAGATGGGGAAATCCTGCTGCGGGCCGTCGACGAAGGCACTGCCGCGCTCGTCGCCCCCCCAGTAGAGCAGCACGTCTTCCGGCCGAACGCCGCGCCACAGCATGGCGCCGGTTTCGCGGTAGGTCGGCAGGAAGACGTCGTCGGGCCGCATCACGCTGGCGAGGCCGACGCTGGTGGCTTCCTGCCCCAGCGACGAGGGATAGGTACGCAATTGCCCGGTGCGCTGCAAGGCCACGGCCTTGGCATCAAAGGTGCGGGTCAGCACCATGGCACGATAAACGGGAACAAGATCGGCCGGCTGGAAGCCGGGCGGGGCGGCGGGAAGATGCCCGCGGGGATCGAGCCAGGCCGTATAGGGAATGGCGAAGCTGGCGATGGTGGTCATGGGGGCTCCTTGGGTAAAAGGCTGCGTGGACCGTGTAAACCGCACCTTGTGGGTGCTGATTGCTTTGTAAGGCCAAACCGGCTCCGCTGTCATTCGTGCAGCGCATCATTGTTTCCGCCTACAATCGGTTCCTGCTTTTCTTCGACCCCGCCGCCATGACGCCCGTTCTCGCCTTCGACATCGAAACCGTCCCCGACATCGCCGGCCTGCGCCGCCTCCACGACCTCGGCGACGATATGCCCGACACCGGCGTGGTGGACTGGGCTTTCCAGCGCCAGCGCGCCAAGAACGGCTCGGATTTCCTGCCGCATCATCTGCACAAGGTGGTGGCGATTTCGTGCGTGCTGCGCTGGGGCGGCCGCATCCATGTGTCGACGCTGGGCGATGCCGGCGACGACGAAGCGAGCCAGATCGGCAAGTTCTTCGCGCTGGTGGAGAAATACACGCCCCAGCTGGTGAGCTGGAACGGCGGCGGCTTCGACCTGCCCGCCCTGCACTACCGCGCGCTGATCCACGGCATCGCCGCGCCGCGCTACTGGGATCTGGGCGACGGCGACTATTCCGACAGCCGCGATTTCAAGTGGAACAACTACATCGGCCGCTACCACATGCGCCATCTGGACCTGATGGACGTGCTGGCGATGTACCAGCCGCGCGCCAATGCGCCGCTGGACGACATCGCCAGGCTGGCGGGATTCCCCGGCAAACTGGGAATGGACGGCAGCAAGGTGTGGCAGGCCGTGCATGACGGCCGGCTGGACGAAGTGCGCGATTACTGCGAAACCGACGCGGCCAATACCTATCTGGTCTTCCTGCGTTTCCAGCTGATGCGCGGCGCACTGGCCCCGGCACAGTACGAAACCGAGATCGCGCTGCTGCGCGACTGGCTGGCCGGACAGGACAAAGCGCACTGGCGCGAGTTTCTGGCGGCCTGGAATACCTAGCCAGCACCTGCACCTCGCTTGAAAACGTTTCAGCGTAATCAGCCGATGCTTTTTTCGCGAATCCTCCGTTAACGGGGTGACGACGTCCCCCATCCCAACCCGATTGCCCCCGACATGTCATTGAAACTGGAAGTCCTCGAACGCCGCCCGGCCACGCTCTCGACCACCCGCCCACCACTGCTGTTCGTGCACGGCGCCTACTCGGCCGCATGGGTCTGGAACGAATACTGGATGCCCTGGCTGGCCGAGCACGGCTGGCATTGCCTGGCGCTCAGCCTGGAAGGCCACGGCAAGAGCGAGGGCAGCGGCTGGCTATCGGCGGTCAGCATCGACGATTATGTCGGCAACGTCGCGCAGGTGATGGCGACGCTCGATGCGCCACCGGTTCTGATCGGCCACTCGATGGGCGGTTTCGTCATCCAGCGCGGGCTGGAACTGGGCTGGCAACCGGCCGGGGTGAGCATGATCGCTTCGGTGCCGCCGCGCGGCATGACCCAAGCCTCGACCCGGATGTTGAGCCAGACCCCCGACCTGATCGCGGCACTCAACCTGTTCCAGGCCGACAAGCGTTACCACCCCAATGTCGAGCAGGCCCGCCGTCTGCTGTTCAGCCCCGATATGTCGCTGGAACAGCTACGGTCCTGGCTGCCGCACTTTCAGCCGGAATCGATGCGGGCGGTATTCGACATGCTGATGGTCGGGGTTTTCACTCCGCCCGCCATGCCGGATCTGCCCGCACTGGTGTTGGGCGCCGCCGACGACAAGATCATTGCCCATCAGGACGTGGTCGCCACCGCCAAACGCTTTGATACCCACGCGGAAATCCTGCCCCGCACCGGTCACATGATGATGCTGGACGTCTCGTGGGAGGCCACGGTCAAGGAACTGCAGCACTGGCTGGACCGGCACTGGAACACCCACGGCCGGCGCAAGGATGATCCGGTCACTGCCTAGACGGTCGAGCGGCCGTGCTCGGCAAGCGCCCCGGGTTCCGGCACAGGCAGTAGCGGCGGCGACACGGGCCGGACCACGCTTGATGCAACGCAGCATGTCCTGTGCTTTGGCCCCCTGCCGCCATGGCGTACAATCAAGCCTGCGCGCCGCCCGGCGCCAGTCAACCTTGTCTGTGCCCGAGTTCCTCCCGCCATGATTTGCAACCCCTACGAAATCGTCATCCAAGGCATCACATCGGAAGGTCGCACCTTCCGCCCCAGCGACTGGGCCGAACGTCTTGCCGGTATTCTGTCCTCGTTCGAATCCGATCAGAAAAAACTCGAATACCACGCTTATGTCCGCCCGCTGATGCTCGACAACATCCGCTGCGTGGCGGTGGATAAAAAGCTGGAAAAGATCGACCCCCGCGTTTTCGCCTTCCTGTTGTCTTTCGCCAAGGACAACGATCTGCGCGTCATCGACTGTCGCCAGCTCATCGACGAAGTCTACCCAAGCCGCTTTCTGGGTTGACCTTCGGGCTTGACTCATATAACCGCACTGCAACATAACCGTCATACAACCAAATTTGTTGCAATAAAGCGACAAAAACCATGGTTGCTGCGTTGCATACAACATTTTAATCATGCGGTTTGCAAATCTATCGGTATATTTTCCACACGTTGCCCACTAGTGGTGGCGAAACACAACAGACAACCTGTGGAGCTTAGATAGATGAACAAGAAACTGATCGCCGCCGCTCTGGCCGGCGCTTTCATCGCCCCGGCCGCCATGGCCGACGTGACCATCTACGGTGCAATGGGCGCCGGCGTCGAATCGGTCAAAGCCACTGGCGCCACCTCCGGTGCAGCATCTGACTACAAGTCCCGCACCCGCGTGGCCAGCCAGCTGTCCATTCTCGGCTTCAAGGGTAGCGAAGACCTCGGCAACGGCCTGAAGGCGATCTGGCAAGTCGAACAGCGCATCGCCATTGATGGCTCGTCCAACGGTGCCAACGATGCCAACGCAACCGCCAACGACAACGGCTTTGCCAACCGCAACAGCTTCGTCGGCCTGCAAAGCAACGACTTCGGCCGCGTGATCCTCGGCCGTCACGACACTGCCTACAAGGTCTACCAGAACGCCACCGGCATCGATCTGATGAGCTACACCACCGCCTCGATTCTGGGCAGCACCCAGATTCACGGTCG
>JASLDQ010000050.1 GCA_030151505.1 Chromobacteriaceae bacterium | reverse complement strand
GGCGGCGTCCTCGCCCAGATCGCCCCGGCCGCGCAGCCGCGTGACCACACCGTGATGATGTCGTCGTGATTCCCGGCTTCGGACTGCAGCGGCTCATGCGTGGATGGCGCGCCCTGGGCGTTGGCGAGATGCTCCACGATGATTTTGTAACGGGGTTGTTTCATGGCAAAACGTCCTGTGATGAGGGGCTGGGGCCCTGCAGACACGGCAGCGGGAAGCCGGAGGCGGTCGGTCCGAGGACTGCGCGGGACCTGCCGTTGCCGCTTCATCGCTTTCCATGAAAAAGCCCCCTTCCGTCTGGAAGGGGGCTTCGGTCGGCGAAACGGCCGTTTATTCCTGGTCTTGTCCGCCATCGCCGGCGTCCTGTTCCCTGACGGCCGCGTTGCGGGCGTCGTAGTAGGCTTGATTGGCGAGGTAATGCTGGCGGCGGGCTTCCTTCTTGGCGACGCGCTCGGCTTCGGCTGCGGCCTTGGCACGGGCGACGGCCGACTGGCGGGCGCGCTGGGCTTCCTTGACGGCGGCGCGCGCGGCGGTTTCGGCGTCCTCGATCGCCTGCATTTCGGCGCGGCTCTTGTGCGGGCCGGTCTTCTCGAACAGCGCAATGCTTTCGACGTGGCCAGTGTGCGGGAACATGTTGACGATGCCGGCGCTCTTGAGGGTATAGCCCTGCGTCTGCACCAGCACGGAGGCGTCGCGCGCCAGCGTGGACGGGTTGCACGACACATAGACAATGCGCTGCGGGCCGTTGTCGCCGAGCGACTTGCACAGGTCGATCGCGCCGTCGCGCGGCGGGTCGATCAGCATCTTGTCGAACTTGCCGAGGCTGGCGAAGCTATCCGCCGTCATGTCGAACAGGTTGGCCAGGCGGTATTCCACCGTGTCCTGCAGGCCGTTGTGGGTGGCGTTTTCCACCGCGCGTTCGATCAGCTGCTGGCTGCCTTCCATGCCCAGCACGGTGGCGCCGGAGCGGGCGATCGGCAGGGTGAAGTTGCCCAGGCCGCAGAACATGTCGGCGATGCGTTCGCCCGGCTGCGGATCGAGCAGCTTGAGCGCGCGGCTGACCAGCACGCGGTTGATGCCGGGGTTGACCTGGGTGAACTCGGTCGGCTTGTACGGCATCTCGATGCGGAACTCGGGCAGCGCGTAGGTCAGCGCCGGCGCGTCCTTCGGGTACAGCGGGAAACAGGTTTCCGGTCCCTTGGGCTGCAGCCAGACCTGCAGCGGGCGCTGCGCGGTGGCGTGGCGGTCGACGAAGGCCTTGAACTTGGCCTCGTCGTCGGCAGTGATCGGGTCCATGTTGCGGAACACCAGCACGTCGACGTTCTCGCCCAGCGCCAGTTCGATCTGCGGCATGCGCTGGCAGATCGACAGGCTGGCGATCAGCTGGCGCAGCGGCAGCAGCAGGTCGGAGATGCGCTGCGGCAGAATGTGGCATTCCTGAATGTCGGCGATGAAGCTCGAGCGCTTCTCGTGGAAGCCGACCAGCACGGTTCCTTTCTTGGGAACCAGCCGCGCCGACAGGCGGGCGCGGTGGCGGTAGCCCCAGGCCGGACCGTAGATCGGCGGCAGGATGACTTCGGGCGTGACCTTGCCGATGCGGGCGAGGTTGTCTTCCAGCACGCGCTGCTTGACCGCGACCTGGGCGTTGAATTCGACGTGCTGCATCGAACAGCCGCCGCAGGTGCCGAAATGCGGGCAACGCGGCGTGGTGCGCATGAAACTTTCCTTCAGGACCCGGCCGCAGTCGGCGTTCTCGAAGCTGGCCTTCTTGCGGTAGGCGCTGTATTCGACGGTTTCAAAGGGCAGGGCGCCGTCGATGAAGATGGTCTTGCCGTCAACGTGGGCAACACCCTGACCTTCATGGTCGAGCGATTCGATAGTGGCGATGAGGCGTGACATACGGAGAGAAATTCGGTCAAACCCGTATCTTCGCAAAAACCGTCGTTCCGGTCAGGACTTTTGCAGCAAACCCTCCGGTTATAATTGCGCTCCGCTGTCCACTCGATGATGACGTCCTTCAGCATGCCGACCTTGATCTCCTTCCGTTTTGCCATCCTGCCCGCCCTCGCGCTGGCGCTGTTCCTGTCGGCCGTGCCGGCCGGCGCGAAGGCGGCCGGTCCGCAACCCGACGTGCAGGTGAGCAGCCGCGGCTACCACATCGTGATCAACCTGCCGCAGACCCGGCTGTTCCTGTACCGCGACGGCATGCTGGAAAAAGCCTATCCGATCGCGGTCGGCAAAGTGCTGACCCAGACGCCGGCGGGCGAGTATACCGTGACCGGCATCCACCGCGACCCCGCCTGGCATGTGCCGAAATCGATTCAGGAAGAAATGCGCCAGAAGGGCAAGCCGGTGCAGACGGTGGTGCCGCCGGGGCCGGACAACCCGCTGGGCAAGGTGTTCATCCGCTTTGGCGAGCCACGGCTGGCGCTGGGCATTCACGGCACCAACGCGCCGTCGTCGGTGCCGGGCTTCCGCAGCCACGGCTGCGTGCGCATGACCAACGACAATGCGCTGGAACTCGCCGGCAAGGTGGGGCGCACGGTGCCGGTGTCGGTCATCAACCAGTCGGTGATGCTCAATGCCGATCAGGACCGGAACCTGTGGCTGACCGCCTTCCGTGACCGTTACAAGCAGGCGCCGCTTACGCCGGACGAGGTGCTGGCCGCCGCCCGCCGCCAGGCCGGCCCGCCGGGCGGGCAGGTCAACGCCAGGCTGGTGCGCGAGGTGATGTCCGCTCGCCACGGCCAGCCGGTGTGCATCACCTGCAACGACCTGCCCGAAGTGCTGAAGGCCGATCTCGCGCCGGTGCGCTGGCTGAGCGTTTCGCAGCCGGTCTTCTGACCGCATCGAGAAGGACCGCCGGAGCGGGGCCCGATCGGCGCCGCTTCGCACGACCGCGGTCAAGCGCGTAGAATGCGCGGCTTCCCGTCGACCGATTTTTCCGAGCTTTCCCATGATCCGTACCCGTTTTGCCCCCAGCCCGACCGGCTATCTGCACATCGGCGGCGTCCGCACCGCGCTGTTCTCTTGGGCTTTCGCCAGGAAGCAAGGCGGCGTGTTCGTGCTGCGCATCGAAGACACCGATCTGGAGCGTTCGACCGAAGCGTCGGTCAAGGCGATTCTGGACGGGATGCACTGGGTCGGCCTCGACTACGACGAAGGCCCGTTCTACCAGACCCACCGTTTCGACCGTTACAAGGAAGTCATCCGGCAACTGCTGGCTTCCGGCCATGCCTACCATTGCTACGCCAGCAAGGAAGAGCTGGAAGCGATGCGCGCCGAGCAGGAAGCGCGCGGCGAGAAGCCGCGCTATGACCGCCGCTGGCGTCCGGAAGAAGGCAAGACCCTGCCGGCCGCGCCGGAAGGTGTGGCGCCGGTGGTGCGCTTCAAGACGCCGCTCGACGGCGTGGTGGCGTGGGACGATGCGGTCAAGGGCCGCATCGAGATCGGCAACGTCGAACTGGACGACCTGATCATCGCCCGGCCGGACGGCAGCCCGACCTACAACTTCTGCGTGGTGGTCGACGACTGGGACATGAACATCACCCACGTGATCCGCGGCGACGACCACGTCAACAACACCCCGCGCCAGATCAACATCCTCAACGCGCTGGGCGCGCCGCTGCCGGTATACGCCCACCTGCCGATGATCCTCAACGAGGACGGCCAGAAGATGTCCAAGCGCCGCGACGCGGTCAGCGTGGTCGACTACGCCGACCAAGGCATCCTGCCCGAGGCGCTGCTCAACTACCTGGCACGGCTGGGCTGGGGCCACGGCGACGACGAATTCTTCAGCATGGAACAGTTCGTCGAGTGGTTCGACCTCAAGGACGTCAGCCCGTCCGCCAGCCGCTTCAATCATGAAAAATTCATGTGGCTCAACGCCCAGCACATCAAGGCGGCCGACAACACCCGCCTGGCCAGTCTGGTGCTGCCGCGCCTTACCGCCGCCGGCATCGATACCGCTGCCGGCCCGGTGCTGGAAGACGTAATCGCACTGGTGAAAGAACGGGTGCAGGACCTGAACGCGCTGGCGACCGAGTGCGACTACTTCTACGCGCGCCGCGCACCGCTAGCCGCCGACGTGGACAAGCACCTGTCGGACGAATCGCGCGCGCGCATGGCTCGCTTCGCCGACCGGCTCGAGGCGCTGGGCGACTGGAACGCCGCCGCCATCCATGACCTGTTCAAGCCGTTCTGCGCCGACGAAGGCATCAAGATGGGGCTGCTCGGCATGCCGCTGCGCGTGCTGGTGTGCGGCACGCCGCAGACCCC
>JASLDQ010000336.1 GCA_030151505.1 Chromobacteriaceae bacterium | reverse complement strand
CCGTTCGACGGCGCGCCGCACGGGCTCAACGGAGTCGAGTCCGGGGGCGAATCCGTCCTGATCGTCACCGACCGCCTGCGCGGCGCGGCGCAGTACCGCGATGCCTGGGGCTGGCGCGAGCGCATGGCCGAGCTGGAAGCCGAGTGGTTCGCGCCGCTGGTGGCAGCGCTCCAGTCCGGCCGGCTGGGCGGACTGACGCTGGTGGCGCCGGACGGCGCGCGTGGCTTCGTCGCCAGGCTGCGTCCGCCCTCCCGTTGGCAGTTCTGGAAGCGTCCGCGCAGTCTGGCCGCAGTGCTCCGCGTCGGCTGACCCTTCTTCGTGTTGAATCCGGCTGGCTTGCGCGTTGCGCGGGCCGGCCGCCCATGTTGTGATCCCCTATGTCCCTGATCGTCACTCGTCCGGTTCCCTCCGGTCCGTCCTCCCGCTTGTCCAGCCAGGGCCTGAGCCCGCTGATGGCGCGCATTTTTGCCGCGCGCGGCGTCGCCGACACGGGCCAGCTCGACTACGCGCTGGCCCGGCTTCTGCCGTTCGGGCAACTGAAAAACATCGACGCGATGGCGGCCCGGCTGGCCGATGCGATCGCCCGGCGCGAAAAGCTGCTGGTGGTGGCCGACTACGATGCCGACGGCGCGACCGCCTGCACCATCGCGGTCAAGGGGCTGGGCCTGTTCGGCGCGCAGGTCGGCTTCATCGTTCCCAACCGCTTCGAGTACGGCTACGGCCTGACGCCGGAAATCGTCGCGCTGGCGGCCGAACAGTCGCCTGACATCATCGTCACGGTCGACAACGGCATCGCCAGTCTGGCCGGCGTGGAGGAGGCCCGCCGCCGCGGCATCGAGGTGCTGATCACCGACCACCACCTGCCCGGCGACGAATTGCCCGACGCATTGATCGTCAATCCTAACCAGCCCGGTTGCGGGTTCCCGTCCAAGAATCTGGCCGGCTGCGGGGTGATGTTCTACGTGCTGCTGGCGCTGCGGGCCGAGCTGCGCGCGCGCGGCGCGTTTGCCGCCGCGCCCGAGCCGAACCTGGCCCAGCTGCTCGATCTGGTGGCGCTCGGCACCGTGGCGGACGTGGTGCGGCTGGACGACAACAACCGCATTCTGGTCGAGCAGGGCTTGCGCCGGATGCGGGCCGGCCGGGCATCGGCGGGGCTCGCGGCCTTGTTTGCCGCCAGCGGTCGGCCGATCCACAAGGCCAGTTCCTTCGATCTGGGTTTCATGCTCGGCCCGCGCCTGAATGCCGCCGGCCGGCTCGACGACATGAGTCTCGGGATCGAATGCCTGCTGGCGGCCGACGAGGGCAGGGCGCTGTCGCTGGCGCGGGAGCTGGACCGGTTGAACAAGGAGCGGCGCCAGATCGAGCACGGGATGCAGGACGAGGCGTGGGCACTGCTGTCGGCCATCGACCCGGCCGAACGCTACACGCTGACGCTATACCGGGACGACTGGCATCAGGGCGTGGTCGGCATTGTCGCTTCGCGCCTGAAGGAGAAGTTCAACCGTCCGACCCTGATCTTCGCGCCGGGCGACGAAGGGGAGATCAAGGGCTCGGGTCGTTCGATCGCCGGTTTCCATCTGCGCGACGCGCTCGATCTGGTCAGCAAGCGCGAGCCGGGCCTGTTGAAGAAGTTCGGCGGCCACGCGATGGCGGCCGGCGTGACGCTGGCCGAGGCCGATCTCGACCGTTTTTCCGCGGCATTCGAGCAGGTCGCGCGCGAGTGGCTCGACGACGGCGCGCTGACGCGCAAGATCGAAACCGACGGCAGTCTGGAAGCTGCCGAGATGCAGCTGGAGACCGCGCTGGAACTGGCGTCCAGCGTATGGGGGCAGGGCTTTCCGGCGCCGGCCTTCAATGATCGTTTCCGCGTGCTGGGCCAGCGCATCGTCGGCGAGAAACACCTGAAACTGACCCTGGGTAAACAAGGCGCCGAGTTCGAGGCGATGCTGTTCAACCATAACGACTGGCTGCCGGACGAGATCGAGGCGGTGTTCCAGCTCAATGCCAATGAATGGCGGGGGGCTCAGGTGCTCCAGCTGTTCATCGACTATTGGCGGCCGCTGACGGCCTGACCCGGGAGGGCGGAATGGACAAAGGGCATGCGGCAATTCGTCGCATGCCCTTTTTTGTTGCATGACGAGATCATGAGTGGCTGGGTTCTCTATGTGCTTGCGGGGCAATGCCTGAAAAAATGGCTGAAACCGAATTTTTTATAAAAACAAGGTTTTTTATGTTGATGGAGTATGTATTTCAATACAAATCAATATGAAATTATTATTAAACGATATTTGCTGCCAATGTAATGTTTGATGTGTATCAAATATCTATCTATCCCAAAACTCTGTTGTTACAATTTCACGATTGGAATTTATATATAACAGTGAATTTCGCCCGAGTGCGTACAGGCTCCTGCACCATGAGAGTGCGTTGCGCGGCAAGTTCCAATCCTATCGATGAAACAGAATCTGCCGGTCACCACCACCGAAATCCGGGTCGATCCGTCCCGTCCTCTCGTTTCCAAAACCGACCTCAAGGGCATCATCCGGTACGCCAACGAAGCCTTCGTGGCCGTGAGCGGCTTCAGCCGGGAAGAACTGATCGGCAAGAACCACAATCTTGTCCGCCATCCCGACATGCCGCCGGCCGCCTTCCAGAATCTGTGGGACACGGTCAAGCAGGATCGCCCGTGGCGCGGCATCGTCAAAAACCGCAGCAAGAGCGGAGATTTCTACTGGGTCGAAGCCTTTGTGACGCCGATATTCGAGAACGGCCGCAAGGTCGGCTACATGTCGGTGCGCAGTACGCCTTCGGCCGAGGCGGTGGCGGCGGCTTCGGCGCTGTACCGCACCATCAAGAACGGCCCCCTGCCGACAAGCCGCATCCCGGCGTGGCTGCAGCCCGGTGCGCCGGTCCGGCAGAAACTGCACGGCCTGGCCATTGCCGCGTTCCCGGCGCTGGCGGGGGTGGGCGGCCTGACGGATTCGGCAGTGCTGATCGGCGCAGGCGCGGTGGGAGGGGTGGTGTTTGCCGCCTGGTCCGCCCTGTGGCGGGACCGGGTTGCAGCCCTGCCCAGGCGCCGCGCGATTGCCGCGCTCGACGCGATCGCCGAGGGCGACCTCAACCGTTCGGTCCTGGCTGCGGACGGAGACCTGCGTGACGATCTGTTGCTGTCGGTCGAGTCGATGCGCATCCATTTGCGCGCCATCATCGCCGACGTGATGGATGCCACGCGCCACATCGATACCCGCATGTCCGAACTGGACCGGGTGAGCGTGGATTTCAACCACCGCTATGAAGCGCACGGCTCCCAGCTGGCTTCGGCCGGCAGTGCGGTGGAGCAGATCAGCGCGTCAGTCGCCTCCTTGTCCGACATGGTCAATGCCGCCGCCGACAAGGCCGGTCTGGCCGAGCGGATCGCATTCGAGGCCGGCGACGCCATGAACGCCAGCCTGAAAGTCAGCGAAAGCCTGAACGGCGCGGTGGGCGAGGCGAGCGACACCATGGAGCAGCTGGCCGCGTCGATCCACCAGATCGGCGACGTGACCGAGGCGATCAAGAAGATCGCCGACCAGACCAATCTGCTGGCGCTCAATGCCGCCATCGAGGCGGCACGGGCGGGCGAGGCCGGTCGCGGCTTCTCGGTGGTGGCCGACGAGGTTCGCACCCTGTCGGAAAACACCGCCCAGGCCACGGTGGCGATCTCCCGCATCGTCAGCGACGTGGTGGAGGCCACCCGGACGCTGGCCGCCGACATGGCGTCTGCCCGCCAAGTAGTCGATGAAGGGCGCGACACGGTCAGCGACGCGCATGTCCGCATCGGCAACGTGGTCGATTCCATCCGGGAAATCAGCAGTATGGGTGCGACCAACGCCGCCACGCTGGAAGAGCAGAACGGCGCCCTGCATGTCATCGCGTCCAGCATGAACGAAGTGCGAAGCCTGTCGGGCGACAACGCGGTGGCGCTGGAGCGCATCCACGGGCTGGAGCAGGAAGTGTCGGCCCAGACCCGCGAATTGCATCTGCTGGTCAAGCACTTCAAGAAATCCTTCGAATAAGATGCCGGGCGGAATCATGCAAACGCAGAGTCTGGACGCGGACGATTACGCCAGTCTGGCGAGTTCGGTACTGAAAGCGGCCGTGAGCGGCATCGTCGTCATCGACGCGCGCGGCAACATCCTGCACCTCAATCCGTCCAGCGAGCGGATGTTCGGCTGGCGCAGCGACGAGGTCGAGGGACGCAATATCGGCGTGCTGATGCCGTCCGCCGAGGCGCGCAAGCACGACCGCTACATGCAGAACTACCACGATACCGGCCAGCCCAAGATTCTCGGCATCGGTCGCGAAGTGGTGGCTCAGCGCAAGGACGGCACCGAGTTTCCGATCTTCCTCAGCACCAGCGAGTGCGAGCTGGGCGGCAAGCGCGGCTACGTCGGCGTCTGCGCCGACCTGAGCGGGCTGAAGGCCGCCCAGGAAAAGGCGCAGGTCAGCGAGCAGTTCTTCCGGGAAGTGGTCGACAGCCAGACCGAGCTGCTGTGCCGTTTCGACGAAGCGGGCCGTGTTACGTTTGCCAACCGGGCCTTCTCCGGTTTCTTCGGGTCGTCCTGGTCCGAGGGCGCCTGCCTGCTCGATCTTTTGCCGTCGTACGAGCGCGACGGCATGGCCCGCTACATCGCCAGCCTGCCGGATGACGGCACACCGCATTCGCACCAGACCTGCATCGCGACCGTGGCGGGCGAGACCCACTGGCAGGAATGGACCTCCCGCCGCCTGCCGCCGGGCGAAGACGGGCGGCGGGAATACCAGTCCTTCGTGCTGGACATCACCGAGCGGCGGGAAGCCGAGCGTGAGGTCCGTTTTCTGGTCAACCACGATGCCTTGACTGGTCTGTCCAACCGGCATGCGCTGGCCCGGTTCGTCGACCGCACGCTGCAGTCGGGCGGGGTGGTGACGGTGCTGTTCATCGATCTGGACAATTTCAAGCTGGTCAACGACTCGGTCGGGCATGGCGAGGGCGATCTGCTGCTGGCCGAAATCGGCCGCCGGCTGGCCCGCTTCAAGCGGCCCACCGACGTACTGGCGCGGCTGGGGGGCGACGAATTCGTGCTGGCGGTGACCGGTGCGATGGACGAGGCCGACATCCGGCAGCTGGGCGGGCAGATCATCCGGTCGGTTCACGAACCTTGCGCCCTCGGCGACCGCGAGTACTGCATCGAGGCCAGCATCGGCGTCAGCCGGGCGCCGGGTGACGGCATCAATGCCGACACCCTGCTGCGCAGCGCCGATCTGGCGATGTATCAGGCCAAGCGGCAGGGGGGCGGCAAGCTCGAGTTCTACAGTCCGACGCTGCATTCGGACGCGCTGACCACGCTGACGATCCGGCAGGAACTACGCAATGCCATCGTCCACGACGAGCTGGTGCTGTTCTACCAGCCGCAGGTCAATCTCGATACCGGCGCGCTGGTCGGGCTGGAGGCGCTGGTGCGCTGGAACCATCCCCGGCGCGGCTTGCTGCCACCGGGAATCTTTCTGCCGGTGGCCGAGCAGTACGGCCTGATGGGCGCGTTGAGCGAATGGGTGTTCGAGCAGGCCTGCCGGCAGCGCGCGGCCTTCAAGCTGACCGGACTGCCGGACGTGCCGTTGTCGGTCAACATCGATCCGGTCAAGTTCAACGATCCGGGCTTCATCGGCTTCGTGCAGGGTTGTCTGCTCCGGCACGGAATCCGGCCCGGCGAGATGGGCGTGGAGGTAACGGAAAACGTCGCCGTGGGCAAGCCCGACGACGTGATCGGCGTGTTCCGCGCCCTGCATGACGAAGGATTGGTCCTGTCGCTGGATGATTTCGGCACCGGTTATTCGTCGCTGGGGTATCTGCGCTCGTTTCCGGTCGAAACCATCAAGCTCGACCGGGCCATCGTGCGCGACATCGACCACGACGAGGAAAGCTTCGAGCTGGTGCGGGCCGTGGTGCAGATGGCCGCGGCGCTCAAGCGCACGATCCTGACCGAAGGCGTCGAGACCGCCGCGCACGTGGAGCGGGTGCGCCAGGCGGGCTGCGTGCTGTGCCAGGGTTTTTATTTCAGCAAGCCCTTGCCGGTGGACGAGTTGCTGCAGCGCTATGTGCCGCTGGAGGCAAGGCTGGCGCCGGCGCACTGAGGTGAGGATCAGACAAAAAAACCGGGACGCCGACAGCGCCCCGGTTTTTTTGTGGCGAGGCCGTACGCGGCCAGGCGGTGTATCGCCAGCAAGTCAGCTGGCGTACTTGGCCTTCATCGCCTGAAACGTCGGCATGAAATCCGGCTGGATGAAGGGCTTGAACAGGGCCAGCACCTGGCGTATGCCGCGCTGGCTGGTCGCTTCGGTGATCGGCTCCTTGGGGCGGGCGGTCTGCTCGAAGGCGAACCAGAACTTCACCACCAGCCAGATGTTGATCACCAGCGTCTCGATGTCTTCCTCGTCGATGCGGAACAGGCCGATGGCGGTGAACTCGCGGAAGAGGCAGATCAGCTGTTCCTTCATCTCCTGATTGATGAACTGGTGGTATTCCGACTGCAGCTGCGGGCTGCGCGACAGCAGGCCGGGCAGGTCATAGAACAGGAAGCGGAAGCGCCACATCGCCAGAAAAGCGGTGTCGAGGTAGTTGACCATGTCGTCCACGCTCAGGGCGCGGCCTTCGGGAGCGGTCAGGCGCTCGCCCATGAAGCGTTTGTACTGCAGGAAAATCTGGTAGACGATTTCTTCCTTGTTGCGGAAGTGGTAGTACAGGTTGCCCGGGCTGATGCCCAGATGCGCCGCGATGTGGTTGGTCGTGATCGAGCGCTCGCCGTGTTCGTTGAACAGGTCGAGACTCTCGGTGACGATGCGGTCGTAGGTTTTCAGTTGAGGTTTGCTCATGG